>JBBQAK010000001.1:0-42968 GCA_038316215.1 Gemmatimonadales bacterium
ACGCGACTTGGCGGGCCAACTTTCCGACACCAGGGCCGCGCCGCTGGCCCATTCGCCGCCCATGCCGAGCCCCAACAGCGCGCGGAAGAAGGCGAACTGCCAGAACGTATTCGACAAACCGCAGGCCGCAGTGAACACGGAGTACAGCAGCACGCTGCAAATCATCGAGCGTGTGCGCCCGTAGCGGTCGGCCACCCATCCGAAGAACAGCCCACCGGCGGCTCCGCCCAGCAGCGTGATGGAGCCGAGCGCGCCGGCCTGTGCCTTCGTGAGCCCCAACTCGGCGATCACCGCCGACAGGGTGAGCGAGAAGAGCATCACGTCGAACGCGTCGAGCGCCCAGCCCATGGAAGCGGCGATGAGGGCGCGGCGCGGCTGCGGCGGCGCGCTGCGCCACCAGCCCATCAGGCCGGTGTCGAGCGTAGTCGAGTCACTGCTCACGCCAACAGCTGCTCGGCGAACGTGGCCGCGTCGATGTTCGCGCCACACACCACGATGCCCACGCGCTTCCCCTCGAGCCGTTGGCGTAGTGGATACATGAGCGCCGCCAGCGAGGCGGCACCGGCCGGTTCGACCACGAGCTTCGCCGCACGAAACGTGAGCCGCATAGCGTCTCGGATCTGATCGTCGCTCACCAGCACGACCTCATTCACGAACTGTCTATTGAGCGCGAACGAATAAGGCTCGCAGCGCGGTGCGCCGAGCGAATCGGCGATGGTGCGGACGGCGTCGATGGACTGCGGCGATCCGGCCGCGAAGCTGCGCGACATCGTATCGGCGCCTTTGGGTTCGACCACGTACACGTCGGTGCCCGGGCTCATCTGCTTCACGGCGCAGGCCACCCCGCCGGTCAGTCCACCACCGCCAGCGGCCACGATCACCGCGTCGAGCTCTTCGCCGGCCGCCCGTACCTGATCGATGAACTCCATGCCTACGCTGGCGGTGCCGAGCGCCGTCTTGGGCCCCTCGTACGGATGCACAAACGTGCGCCCTTCGCTGGCTTCGATCTCTTTTACGCGGGCAAAGGCGGCGTGCACGTTCTCCACCAACTCGACCGTCGCACCAAGTTCACGACACACCTGTACGCGAAAAGCATTTGCCGTTTTCGGCATCACGACGGTGGCGGTGGTGCCGAGTACACGCGCCGAATAGCCGAGTGAGATGGCGTGGTTACCGGCCGACACCCCAACCACACCGCGGGCCAGTGCAGCGGCATCGAGATCCAGCATCACCGACAGCGCACCGCGCGGCTTGAAGCTGCCAGTGCGCTGAAAGAGTTCTTCCTTGATCCACACGCGCGTAGCGTCGCCCACCGCGCGCGCCAATGCATCATCGACGAGCAAGCGCACTGAGGTGGTGATGACGCGATCACCCAGTCGTGCGCGGTTGGCGCGGATCGCCTCGATGGTCGGGAAGTCTGCGTCGACGCCAGCGGTCACGGCGCCGGCCGACGATACAATCCCACCAGCACAGCCTTCCCACGAATGTGCGACGCCATCGCGGCCATCACATCGCGTCGCGTGAGCGGCGGCGACAGACCGATCGGCGCTACGTTTACCATCGCGTCGAGGGCATACAGCTCGAACACGTAATGGTGCGCCGGTCCGGTGGCCGGTGCCGCCGGTCCCCGATAATACGGGCCAGTGCCACTGATCTGCCGCATGCCGTTCGCGGCCTGCGCACCTTGCGGGACGCCCTCAGGAAGCGAGGTGGCGTTGCCGGGGATATTCCACACCATCCAGTGCAGCAGGTCATCGGTGCCGTCACCGATCGCCGCATCCGCATCGTGCACCAGCAGCACAAAACTGCGCGTGGAATCGGGCGCGCCGCTCCAGCTCAACGCGGGTGACACGTCACGACCAGTTTGCGCGTGGCGGGCCGGCATCATGCCGCCATCGGGGAAGGCGTTGGACGTGAGCGTCATCACCTGAATGGCTGGACGACGCTGTGCCGACGCGCGCGGTGGGACAAGTTGCAACGCGCACACGGCGACGGTCGCGAGCACTATGCGGATGGCCTTCATGAGAACGACTTCGGCTGACGCTTCCGCCACGCGTCGTACCGCGCGCGCAGCGTCTTCACCGGATTCAGATTCTCACCGGCCTTGATGGCGTTCGGTCCGCCCTGTTCCGGCTGCGTGACCGTGAGATACATGGCGTAGGTGCCGTTGTTGTGCGAGTCGCCGTTCGTGTCGTTCTGGTTCGCCATCAGGATGTAGGCGATGTACGACGTGCGCCCTTCGCACGGACTGGCCGGGGCCGACCCGTCGGCCGGCAGTGGCGGGCAGACACACCGACTGTCTCCACCGTATTGGTCGGCGGTTTCAAGCGCCGCCATCACGCGATCGGTGAGCGCCCCCTTGGTGTACAGGAACGCCTTCACCGCGTTCGGAATCACTTCGCCCGGACGCAGGATGTTGCCCTGAATCGAGTAGTAGATCTGCGTACCCGGCACCCGTCCCTGGATGTCCTGCGACACGTAGCCGTTGGTGAGTCCCTAGTGTCCGGCGCTGCGACCGGAGAGATCGAGAATTCCGAACTGCCGAGACTGAAAGGCCGGATCTTCGGAGAGCATCTCGATAATGCGCGCCGGGTCAGTGCCTTTGGCCAGCTCGCGGTACACCAGCATCTGGTTGGCGTGCGTCCCGTCCACGCCAGCCTGACAGGCCGCCACACCTCGGCCGGGCACCACGACGGCCTGAATTCCCATCAGGAAGGCATCGTTGTTATTGACGCAGGTGGCCGACGCGATCACCACGCGGCCAGTGGCCGCGTCGACGGCGATCACCGACCAGGTGGCGTGGGCCGCGCGCGGCAGGGTGATCGACAGCGCGACGAGGGCGACCGCAGAGCCGATGGCGCGGCGCAAAGAGGATGTGAGCATGCCGCAAACGTGCGCCCTGAGCGACCGGATTGGCAAGGGACGTGCGATTAACGCACCAACTGCACCGCCCACTGATACACGCCGCCGTACTGCTGGGCGGCGTGGTCCCACGAATTGTCCTCACGCATGCCGCGCGCCCGCAACAACGCCCAGCTCTCACGGTCACGATACACCTGCAGCGCTCGGCCGATGGCGTCGGCGAAGTGGTGCGCGTCGTAGGGATGAAAGCGGAAGCCGTTGCCGTCGTAACCTTCACGGACGGTATCGTTGAGACCACCGGTCGCGCGTACGATCGGCACACTCCCGTAGCGCAGCGCGATCATCTGCCCCAGTCCGCAGGGTTCGAAACGTGAGGGCATGAGAAAGGCGTCACTGCCCGCGTAAACGCGCTGCGCCAGCGCCGCGTCGAAGCCGATGCGCGCGGCGATGCGGTGCGGATGCGCCCGCGCGTGTTGCTGCATCACGAACTGCAGATGCGCGTTGCCCGACCCCAGGATCACGAGCTGTGCGTCGGTGCGCTGCAACAACCACGGGATGGCGTGATCGAGCAGATCGAGCCCCTTCTGTTCCACGAGCCGCGACACGATGCCGAGCAACGGGCGATCGGGCGCCACCGGAAGACCGAACTCCGCCTGCAACGCGGCTTTACAGACCACCTTGCCCGAGACGTCATCGGCATCAAACCGGGCCGCCAGATGCACATCGGTGGCGGGGTCGAAGGCCTCGCGATCGATCCCATTGAGAATACCGGCCACGCGATCACGCTTCGCGCGGAGCAAACCATCGAGTCGCTCCCCGTACTCGGCGGTCATGATTTCCTGTGCGTACGTGGGACTGACCGTGGTGACGACGTCATTGAACAGGATACCGCGGGCCATGAAGTTGAACGTGCCCGCGATACCCGGGCCCATGCTGTCTTCGGGCAAACCGCCTTCGGTGAGTCCGGCCAGCGCCAGCGTTCTGGTGCTGCGCTGCCCCTGATAGGCGAGGTTGTGAATCGTGAAGACCGTGGCGACGCGGCCAAAGGTGTAGGCGAAATACGTCTTCAGGTAGTTCGCGACCAGGGCCGCATGCCAGTCGTGACTGTGCACCACATCGGTCTGCCAGCGCTCCACTTCGCGTAGATGCTGCATAAGCGCCAGCACGCCACGCGCGAAAAGAATGAAGCGCCGATCGTCGTCCCCTTCCCCGTAAATCGCCGTGCGCTCGAAGGCCGCGGGAATGTCGAGCAGGTACACAGGCGTCTCACTGCCGGCCAGACGCCAGATGCGCACCTCTTCGTGGCGCTCCCCGACGGTCAGGAACGAGGCGGCGATCGGCCCTTCCACGGGGAGGCTGCGCTCGCGCAGTTCGCGGAAGTAGGGCATGACGACCCGCACGTCGTGTCCGGCTCGCCGCAGGGCAGCAGGCAGGGCGCCGGCCACATCGGCCAGGCCGCCCGTCTTGATCAGAGGTGCGACTTCAGCGGCCGCGAAGAGGACATTCATCATTGCAAAATGCAGTCTGGAATCGCTTCGGGACACCCTTCCGCGAGACGAACCCGCGGCCCAGAATGAACAGATACCGTTTTTCTTCCCGATTGCGAGTAACCCGATATGACGTCAACGACCCGCCCCGGCGCGATTGTTCGATCCGCCATGGCCTACGTGCTGGCTGGAGGCCGCGGATCCCGACTGTACGAGCTGACCGACAGACGGGCCAAGCCGGCCGTCTATTTCGGCGGCAAGACGCGCATTATCGACTTCGCGCTCTCCAACGCCCTGAACTCAGGCATTCGCCGCATCGGCGTGGCCACGCAGTACAAGGCGCACAGTCTGATTCGCCACCTCCAGCGCGGCTGGAACTTCCTGCGGCCCGAGCGCAACGAAAGTTTCGATATTTTGCCGGCTAGTCAGCGCGTCAGTGAAACGCAGTGGTACGACGGCACCGCCGACGCCGTGTATCAAAACATGGATATCATCGAGGCGTATCACCCCGAATACATGGTGATCCTCGCCGGTGATCATATCTACAAAATGGACTACGAGCAGATGCTCGAGCAGCATGTGAACCAGAATGCCGACGTCACCGTCGGGGTGCTCGAAGTGACCCGTAAGGAGGCGACGGGATTCGGCGTAATGCACGTCGATGCGGACGACCGCATCGTGCACTTTCTCGAGAAGCCGGCCGACCCACCCGGCATTCCAGGCAATCCGGAGATGGCGCTCGCCAGCATGGGCATCTACGTGTTCAAGACCACGTTTCTGTTCGATCTGCTGCGCCGCGACGCCGCCGACGCGAGCTCATCGCGGGATTTCGGCAAGGACATCATCCCGTACGTCGTCGCCAACGGTAAGGCGGTCGCGCACCGCTTCGGAACGTCGTGCGTGAAAGCCGATCGCGAAGTGGAGGCGTACTGGCGCGACGTGGGAACAATCGACGCGTACTGGGAGGCGAATATCGACCTCACGAGCGTGGTGCCGTCGCTCGACCTGTACGATCAGAATTGGCCGATCTGGACCTACAGCGAGATCACCGCGCCCGCGAAGTTCGTGCACAACGACACGCATCGTCGCGGCGCCGCTATCAATTCGTTGGTCGCCGGCGGCTGCATCGTGTCGGGCTCACACGTCGAGAAATCGCTGCTCTTCACCGGAGTGAAGGTGCACTCCTTCGCGCATCTCCAAGGCGCCGTGGTGCAGCCCTACGTCGAGATTGGCCGCGGTGCGCGGCTACGCGACGTCGTCATCGATCGCGGCGTGGTCATTCCCGCCGGGCTCGTAGTCGGAGAAGACCCCGAGAGGGACGCCAAGCGGTTCCGGCGCAGTGCGAAGGGACACGTGTTGATCACGCAGCCCATGATCGACCAGCTCCCCGAGTAGCGGAACGGACGTCGCACTCGTGCAACGTCCGTCTGAGATTCGATCACCCGCCCACCTCACGCCGTATTGAGATTGTACCGCATGATCCGGGCGTGCACGCTCGTCATGTCCCGCTCGAGGTCGTACACATCACCGCGAGGACCCGGCGCCGCCGACACCAGCGAATGCAGCGCACCCCGCTCGGATTCGGTGAGCTCGAGTGATAGTGCAGCCAGCGTGGCCGGCAAGTGCTCGGCGTGACGCGCCCCAAAGATGACCGACGTGACCGCAGCCTCGTCCAGCATCGCGCGGAGTGCGACCGCGCCGATCGTGCTGGCGTGCGCGTCGGCGACGCCGCGCATGGCGTGCAGCAACTGCTGAAACGCGGCCCAGCCGCCGAACTCGTCGATGATCAGCGTGTATTTCTCCAGCGATCGATTCTCGAGCGGCGGCGCGGGCTCCGGCGCGCCAAGCCAACGCTCGTGGAAGAAGCCACCGGCCAGCGCGCCGTAGGTGAGCAATCCCACACCACGGTCGGCGCAGAGCGTAGCCATGGGGCCCAGCGCGCGGCGATCGAGCAGCGAGCACTGCACCTGATGCGATACGATCGGGATACCGGCGTCGAGCAACACGCGCAGTCGCGGCGTGTCGAAGTTGGTGACGCCAAGCTGCCGGATCTTGCCGGCACGCTTGAGCTCTGCGAGATGGCCCGCGGCCTCGAGCCACCCCGGCACCTCGAAGTTCCACCAATGAAATTGCACGAGATCGAGCGATTCCACGCCCAACCGCGAAAGTGAGCGATCGATCAGTCGCGCGATGTCCACGCGCGTAAGCGAGGGCAGCGCGTCACGATCGGGCACACACTTGGTGTGCACGCGAATCGTCGGCGCGGCGGCGCCGTACCGTTCATGCCAGCCGCGAAGGAACTCGCCGATGAGCTCTTCCACGCCGGTGTAAATGTCGGCACAGTCGAATGCCGTGATGCCCGCCTCGGCGAACGCGACCATGTCGGCAATGGCGCGCGCGCGGTCGACCGTGCCGTGTCCCCCAGCCAACTGCCAGCCGCCCTTGATGAGCCGGGGCACGACGTACCCCGGCGCCAGTTCGCGCGTGGGCACCGGAGGGTGATCAACAGCGCTCATGATGCACCCGGAGCCAGAGGAAGCGGGACCAACGTCACGTCGGCGTGACGGAAGGTCGTGGTACCGGTGCGCGTAATCCGAAACCGCCCGCCGCAATGCGGATCCGGACAGGCGATCTCGGCGTCGGTCGTCATCCAGTCATTGGGATGCGTGGGCCGCTGCTTGGCAGGCAGTAACGGCAGCAGCGCCGCCAGCGGATAGATCGGGAACGTCTGACCGGCGGGAAACTCGAGGTTCTCGCCACGCAGCGTGAAGTAGTCGCCCGCCTGATGGTTGCACACCATAGCACGGTCGGTGGCGATCACGTCAACCCGCAGGTCGAACAGCGTGAAGGCGTCGTGATGGGTATCCCGCTTGGTCTCAGACATAGCGCGAACGATAGCGCCACACGACCTTCTCTGGCCATATGCCCAGCCCAACGCCGTCCTCCCACCCCACCCCTGCACCGCTCACCTTCGTGGTTGGACTCGCCGGTGCACTCGCGCCAGATGCCCGTACTTGCCGCTGGCACCGTGGGTCTGTACAACACGTACACTTGGGCACTGGTCGTGACGGTGCTTGTTGCGGTCATGTCGCGATACGGGAGAAAGCGATGATACGAGTATTTCGACTGATGATCGCTGCCGGCGCGGCGCTGATCCTCGCCTCGCCCACGAACAGCCTTCGCGCCCAGGCGACCACGCCGGCGACCACGCCCACGAGCGTACGCCCCAACATCGTGCTCATTCTCACCGACGATGTGGGCTACGGTGACATCGGCAGTTACGGATCGCGAGATATCCGGACGCCGAACATCGATCGACTCGCACGCGGCGGCGTGCGCCTCACCGACTTCTATGCGTCACCGCAGTGTACACCCACACGCGCGGCGCTGATCTCCGGGCGTTATCCGCAGCGCGTGTCGCTGGAGCGCGCGCTGAGTACGGCTGGTCCAACGCTGGAAACAGGGCTGCCAGCCAACGGCAGTACACTGCCACAGTTGCTCAAGAACGCCGGCTACCGCACGGGGCTCGTGGGAAAATGGCATCTTGGCTTTCTCCCCGAGTATTCGCCCAACGCACACGGCTTCGACTACTTCTACGGTTTCCTCGCCGGCTACATCGACTTCTACACGCACACGCGCGGCATTGACGGATTGCATGACCTGAACGAGAACGGCGTCGCGGTGAGCGACACGGGTTACATGACCGATCTGATTACGTCGCGGGCCGTACGGTTTATCGAGAACAACGCTACCACACCATTCTTTCTCGAGGTGGCCTACAACGCCGCCCATTGGCCGTTTCAGCGCCCCGGGCATCCTACGCGCGCCGCGAACAACGGGCGCTTTCAGGCACCCGACGACTCCATCCCCGCCACCCGCGCCGACTACATCGCGATGCTCGAGCATGCCGACGAGGGAGTCGGTACGATCATGGCCACGCTCAAAAAGCGCGGACTCGACAAGAACACGCTGGTGATTTTCACGAACGACAACGGCGGCGAGTGGCTGTCGAACAACGCACCACTCTTCCATCGCAAGGATACGCTGTGGGAAGGCGGCATCCGTGTGCCCACGATCTTCTGGTGGCCATCGGTGTTACCGGCCGGTCGTTCGAGGCATACGCCAGGGATCACGATGGATCTCACCACGACGGTGCTCGCCACGGCTGGCGCGGCCATTCCTGGCAGCTTCGAAGGGCGTAATCTCGTGCCGCTGCTTGCCGGTCGAACGCCCGCCGGTCGCAGGGACGCCGCTGCTCTGGCGGAACGCCCACTGTTCTGGCGTATCGACACCGGGACGCGTCAACAGCGTGCGGTGCGTCGTGGGCGCTGGAAGCTGCTGGTCGACGACGACGACTTGCTGTTGTTCGATCTGCCTCGTGATGTCGGTGAGCGACACGATGTGGCGGCACGCCACCCGGCGATCGTGCGCGAGCTGCGGGCATTGCTCGCCGCCTGGGAAGTCGACGTGAACGCCGAGGCTACGCGGACGGTACGGAAGTAAGCACGCGGCGCGGCAGCGCGTCGAGGCGGTCGCGCAGTACCAGCACGCCGACCAGTACCACGAGACCGACGCCGAGCATCACCCACTTGGATGTGGCCATCATGTAGCGCGCCGCGATCGTGTGCTGCCCGGCGGGGAGATCGAATCCGATGTAGACCGGCGACACCATGTACGTGGGCACCGGCGTGCCGTCCACCGTGACACGCCAGTTCGGGTGATACGTGGTCTTGAGAATCAACGACGACGGCGACTGACAGTCGACCACGAGATCGATGATGCCGGCTTCGACATGCTCCGACAACGTGCGGCCGCCACCCGGGCATCCACCGGTAGGCGCCGACTGGCCGCTTGGTCGGCGGAAATCCCAGCGGATAAACTGCTTTGCCGCCGGCCCTGCGCTGTTCGACCACGCCTCGACGCCGCGCAGCAGGTCGAGTTGCGAGCTGGCCGCCCGACGCTCCACGACGGCGCCGTAGGTGGCGATGCCGGTGGTCGCGACGCGATACACCGTGTAGCGCGGCGTGCGGGCGAACGGCATCATGAAGCGATCCACCGGCGCACCGCTGGGGAGTGCCACATAGCGCACGTCGAGTAGGTCGTACTGCGCCGGTTCGCGGTCCCGAAAACTCACAACCATATCGGCGTTGAGCGATAACCCCTGAAACAACGGGGCCACCGCCGGTTGTCCGCGATCCTTCAGCACGTCGTAAGCGCGAATAAGCGGACCGATGCGCCACTGCTTTCCACCGTTGCTGGCGAGGCCCATGTAGGCGCGACCACCGGGTTGCGCGGCAATGGTATCGAGCACCGTGGTTAGATCCGGATCGGCGTTCAGTGCCGCGCGGGTAGCGGTGATGGCGCGACCATCGCGCCCAAAGAACGCGGCCCGGTCGATCAGTGCGGGTGAGAGAAGCGCCAGCACCACGAACAACGCCAATACCGAGGCGCCGACCGATCGCGGACTCGATGGGGCATCGCCGTCGTGCACGCGCCCCAGACGCCGGTCCGCAATCGCGCGCCAGATCCACTCACCGGCCACCCCGATCGACAGCATCGAGAACAGGTCGAGGACGCCGATGAAGCGAAACACGAGGTGACCGTCGTAGCGCAGAAATCTTCCGAACGCGTTGACCTCCGTCGGACGAATCTGATACAGCATCAGCCACGCCACCGTGCCGACCATGGCCACGCGCGTGGCGCGAGTCCGCAACAGCGCCGCCGATACGACCCCGACCATCGCCATCCCCGTGAGCACTGGCAGGCGGCCCTCATCCATCAGCCGACCGACGAGCCACTTCACCATCGGGCGTAGTCGGTTCGTGCCAGCGGCTTCGATTCCGGGGAACATCGCCAGATACGTCCCCGAGCTCGTCGCGAACGGCACCAACATATACGACGCGATGGCGATCGACAGCACGCCGACCGTACCGAGACGGATGGCATTGGCCAGCCAGTTCTGCCGCGTAGAGAGCAGCAGCCAGAGCATCACACCGGTCATCGCCATCATGTACGACCAGATGAAATGCGATAACGCGAGGGCGACCAGCGCGATGATCGTACCGGCATATCCGCGACCCGTCCGCATGAGCCGATACAGACCGGCCATCGCCACGAGCGAGAGATGCTCGGCCCAGAGTTGCGTGAACAACCCGCGGCCGATCCAGAGTTGTCCGTCGAGTGCCAGTCCGAATCCGTCCCGATTGGCAAACAACAGCGACACGGCGGCACTCACGGCCGCCGCGCGCGACGAGAACTCCATGCGCCGCATCGACCAGTACACGGTGAGCGGGAAACCGATCGTCAGGGCGAAGCGCACCACGTCAAAAACCGTGCGAAGCTCAACCAGCCCGAACAGCAGTCGATGCAGCCCGGCGACCACCAGATGCGGCAAATTCTGGTAGTACAGGAACTGCGGATATCCCAGCTCAATCTGCGGCATCCAGAAATCGAGCGGATTTCGCCAGTTCGCCATCTCGCGACTGGCGCCGACCACCATCTGCCAGTGCAACGCGAGGTCATTGCCCGCGGGCACCGGGGTGGTCAGCTCGGGTAGCAACTGGAACGCCGTCATGATCATCGGCAGGAGCACGAGCACGCTCAGTAGCACGCGCTCCCAGTCGAACGCCGCGCTCGGCGACCCGACGCTCGGCGACCCGACGCTCGGCGACCCGATGGACGCGCTCGGGTCCGCGGCTCCGCGCTTACGACGCTGCTTGCTCATCCGCCGCGAGTGGAGGGAGTCCGACGGCGCCAACCTGCCGTTTGTGTGTCACGATCGCCCACGCGGCGCCCAGTCCGCTTTCGGCGTAGTACAGCAATCGCAACGGGGCCACACCGAGAGCGAACAGAAATCCGCGACGATTCGCGAACCACAGCAGCAGCGCGGCGTTGCCAAGCAGTACCACCACCACGCAGAACGCGGCGACGTATGCCAGTGCGTTGTTCGACAACACAAGTGCACCCACCAGGGCGACGATCGAGAGCGCGGTAAAGCCCGTGTAGAGCTTCTCTCTCACCCGGAGGTTGAGCGGCCCGCGCTGCATCGCTTCGCCGCGACGTAGAATGAGGTGCATCCAGGGAATGGCGCGCTCTCGCAGATCGGTGCGCACCATGTTGCGGAAGGTCCAGCGCTTGAGGTGCTTGCCCTGTAGATCTGGGTCGAGCAGGATGCGCGCACCGTACTGGCGCAAGCGATAGCCAAGCTCGATGTCTTCGATCTGCGGCCGCGGATATTGTGCCGCGTCGAAGCCGCCGATCGCCAGAAATATCGCACGTCGTACGGCGCCACAGCCGGCCCAGAAGGTATCGGCGCTACCAGGGTGGAGCGTATGGACATAGCGATGCAGGAGGTTGCGGTACTGCGAGATGAAACCCGCCTCCGACGGCGCGTCATCGTACGCACCGAATGCCGCACCGAGTGTGGCATCATCGGCAAAGTGCGCCGCAAAGCCGCGCAGCGTGGTCGGTGCCACGACCACGTCGGCGTCAATGAACACCAGCACCGTGCCAGCGGCCGCCGCGGCTCCCAGGTTGCGGGCGTGTGCCGGGCCACGCGGACCGTCGGACACCCGCAGCACGCGGTCAGCCATCGCGCGCGCAACGCCGGCCGTATCGTCGGGGCTGCCGTCATCCACGACAATCAGCTCCCACGACGCGCGCGGCAGATCGCTGGCGTGCAGCCCCTGCAGACACTGTTGGAGGTACGCTTCGCAGCGGTAGGCCGGTACCACCACCGAAAGAAAGGGCACGGCAGTTCCCACTACGGGCGCGGTTTCACGTCGGCGATCCCGAACGTGCTCATTTCTCCGCAGCGCTTGCCAGCCCCGCTCCGCCGATCAAGTCTGGCACATCACCGCTCGCGAGCAGCGTGTCGAAGTACGCGATCGTGCTCGCCAGGCCGAGTTGCATGGAGACGGTCGGCTCCCACCCCAAGACGCTTCGCGCCTTCGTGATATCCGGCTGACGCTGACGCGGATCATCAGGCGGCAGTGGACGACGTACCAGCTTGGACCGCGAGCCCGTGAGTCCGATGATGGTCTCGGCCAACGCCCGCACCGTGCACTCTTCGGGGTTGCCGATGTTGATCGGCCCGACGACCGTATCCGGCGTCTGCATCATGCGGTGCAGCCCGTCGATGAGATCGCTCACGTAGCAGAACGAACGCGTCTGCTCGCCGTCGCCGAACAGTGTGATGTCGTCGCCGCGTAACGCCTGCATGATGAAATTGGACACCACGCGTCCGTCGTTCGGATGCATGCGCGGTCCATAGGTGTTGAAGATGCGCACGACCTTGATGCGCACCTGATCCTGATGGTAGTAGTCGAAGAACAACGTCTCCGCGCATCGCTTGCCTTCGTCGTAACAGGAGCGTGGGCCGATCGGATTGACGTTGCCCCAGTATGATTCCGTCTGCGGGTGCACGATGGGATCACCGTACACCTCCGACGTGGACGCCTGCAGGACCTTCGCGCGCAACCGCTTTGCCAGCTCCAGCATGTTGATCGCGCCGAGCACGCTGGTCTTGGTCGTCTGCACCGGATCGTGCTGGTAGTGCACAGGAGACGCCGGGCACGCGAGGTTGTAGATCTCGTCTGCTTCCACGCTGAGAGGCATCGTGACATCATGCCGCAGCAGCTCGAAGCGCTTGTTGTCGAGGAGATGCTCGACCCCGCGCCGCGAGCTGGTGAAGAAGTTGTCGACACACAGCACCTCGTGCCCCTGCGACAGGAGGAGCTCGCACAGATGCGACCCGAGAAATCCGGCGCCGCCTGTGACGACGATCCGTTTTGGTGCGACAGGCATGCGCGACGACGGGCGAGGGGGGCAGGCGACCAGCGTAGCGAAAAATGGCGGACTCCGGCTCACAATGGCACCCGCCGTGTCAGCCGCGCCGGGCAAGGCGACTGGTCCTCAGCGGGTACGTTGCGGAGGGGCTGGCTTCATCGCTGGCTTCATCGCTGGCTTCATCGCTGGCTTCGCTACGCCCCGCCGTCCGAAATACAGCACATTCGGCGCCTCGGAGCGCCCGGCCGCGATGTCCACCTGACCATCCATATCCACGTCGCCGATCGCGAAGCCGTACACCGTCCCTTTGCCGTCGCCGAAGTACACCGGCGCGAACGTCGCGCCCATATGGATGTACGCCACTGATGGCGCCGTGACGTAGCCCACCACCACATCGGTCACGCCATCGGCGTTCAGATCGCCAACGGCCAGCGCGTAAGGGGCCGTCTTCTCCTGTCCCAAGGACACGCCAGCGGCAAAACCGCCCTCACGCGTGCCCGCGTAGAGCGAGAGCCCGTTGGCTTCGTCGATGGCCACCAGATCCACCAGGCCGTCACCATTGAAATCGCCCGCCTCCGACGCGCGGATCGCCGCGTCGGCCGGACCGAACGGCACGCCCGTGAATGCCGGCTCGGCGCCGGTGCGAGGCTGCTGCAGGTACACCATGCTCTGTCCACCATCGCGGTGCGGCACGATCAGATCGACGAGTCCGTCGCGGTTCACATCGGCCGGCGTGATCGTCGTGGCCGACTCCCGCGAGAAGCGCAGGCACTGATCGTCGAACCGTCCGCCCCCGCGATTCAAGCAGATGTAGTTGCCGCCAAGGTTCGGGCCGGACCGATTCGCCACAATAATGTCCGGCCAGCCATCGCCATTCATGTCGGCCACGCTGGCGTTGCGCGTCGCCCACTCGGCCTTACCGAAGGTGGAGCCCACGGTAAAGTGCCCCGTGCCGTCGTTCAGATACACCAGGCTCGGATCCGGACGGTCGTTGCTGAGCACCACGTCGAGATCGCCGTCGCGGTCGAGGTCCACCAGTCGAGCCGCATACGACCGGTCGGAGGCCGTACCCAGGTCGTACGCCGGCGCGAAGCCGCCTCTGCCGTCACCCAGCAGGACCCGGTCCACCAACGGCCAATGGCGTCCCTTGGCCAGCACGATATCCGGCTTGCCGTCGCCGTTTACGTCACCGATGCTGGCGTTCGCCGACGTCTCGGAGGTGGTTTCCAGCTGCCGCACGCGGTCGAACTGCGGCAGTGGAGCTTGGGCGCCCACTGCGGCGAAGGGCAACGACAACGCGAGGAACACGGCGGCGGTACAGGATGTGCGCATGCCACAACCTGCGGCGCGCCGGCCTCCGTCGCCAGCGCACCGCGCCTCCGCCGCCGACTCCACACCCATCGTCTCTTGCAATAGGGGTGGGGGGTATACATATTTCCAGAAGGCGGGCGAACGCGCCGCTGGTCACCACTTCAAGGGGAAGGCAGATGGACAAGCTCACGATGCAGATCACCGGCATGACCTGCGGCCATTGCGTGGCCGGTGTGACCCGCGCGCTCAAGGGCGTGCCCGGCGTTACCGTCGACCAGGTCGCGATCGGCACCGCCTCCGTGGCCTACGACCCCTCGGCGACCACGCCAGCAGCCATCGCCCTCGCGGTTGAGGAAGAAGGCTACCACGTGGCCTCAACCACCTGATTCCGGAGCCAGTATGACCGGCACCGAGTGGCTGGTGGCGATGGCCGGGGTGGCCCTGATCTGTTGGATCAACTGGTACTTCTTTCTGGCCGGCAAGACCACGCCCGTGAAAGACGTACCCAAGGACACCCTATGACCGCGACGATGACCACCGAGCATCGCACGATCCGCATCCCAGTCACCGGGATGACGTGTGCCGCTTGTCAGTCGCGCATACAGCGTACGCTGCAGAAGCAACCGGGCGTGGACGACGCGACGGTGAACCTGATTCTCAACGACGCCACGATCACCTTCGACCCGGCCGCGACGTCGCCCGAGGCGCTCGTGGACGTGATCCGCGACGTGGGATACGGCGCGTCGCTCGCGGCCCCCGACCAGACGGCGCTCCAAGAGCAGAACGCGCGCGACGACGACGCCGCGACCGAGTATCTCACCTTGCGCCGCAAGGCGATCGTGAGTGGCATCGTGGGCCTGTTCGCCATGATCATCTCGATGCCGCTCATGAGTCAGCTGGCGGCCACGATGCACACGGCCGGCGGCGCCTCGAATGTCGGCGATCCGTTCATGCGCTGGACCATGACGGTGTTCGACCCCGCGCTGCGCCGTGTGGCGCCGTGGATGTACGCGATCGACCCGCGTGTCACGACGTGGCTCCTGCTCGCGCTCACGCTCGGCGTGATGACGTGGGCCGGTCGGCATTTCTACACCGGCGCCTGGGCCGCTTTCCGGCACCACGCCGCCGACATGAACACCCTCGTGGCCGTCGGTACCGGCGCTGCCTTTTTGTATTCATTGCTGGCCACGGTGGCGCCCGACTTTTTCGTACGCCGAGGCGTGGCACCCGATGTGTATTACGAAGCGGTCGTGCTCATCATCGCGCTGATTCTCACCGGCAACATGTTCGAGGCACGCGCCAAGCAGCGCACGTCGTCAGCGCTGCGCGCCCTTGTGCATCTCCAGCCCAAAACTGCACGCGTGCTGCGCGACGCCGTTGAACTCGACGTCCCGGTGGAGGACGTGATCGCCGGCGACACCGTGATCGTGCGTCCCGGCGAACGGATTCCAGTGGACGGTGCCATTCTCGCCGGTACCAGCGCGGTAGACGAAAGTATGCTGACCGGCGAATCAATGCCGGTTGCAAAAGCCGTTGGGGATCGCGTGATCGGTGGCACCATGAACGCCACCGGCGCCTTCCGCTTTCGCGCCACGACACTTGGCGGCGACAGCGTGCTCGCGCAGATCGTGCAGCTCATGCGCGACGCGCAAGGCTCGCGCGCCCCGATTCAACGCCTCGCCGACCGCATCTCCGGCATCTTCGTGCCGATCGTGATGTCGCTCGCGGTCGTCACCTTCGTGGTGTGGTTTATTGCCGCGGAGAATGCGCCAGCGGTGCGCGCGTTTGCGGCATCGGTGGCCGTGCTGATTATCGCGTGCCCCTGTGCCATGGGGCTCGCGGTACCAACGGCGGTGATGGTGGCCACCGGCAAGGGCGCCGAGCTCGGTGTCCTCATCAAGGGTGGCGAGGCGCTGCAGCGCGCGGGTGATCTCAATACCGTGGTGCTCGATAAGACTGGCACGGTAACCGAGGGCAAGCCGACGGTGACCGATATCGTCGTGGCGCCCGAGGGCGCGTTCGTGCAGCGCGAGGACGCCTTACTGCGATTGGTGGCATCGCTCGAATCACGCAGTGAGCACCCGTTGGCCGACGCTATCGTGGGCTATGCGCGGGCTCAAGGACTGTCCGTCGTGGAGCCCGACGCGTTTGAATCGCAAACCGGACGCGGCGCAATCGGCGTCGTGAACGACGCCGACACCGCCTTCGCGGTCGCGGTTGGCAACGCCGCCTTGATGGCCGACTACGCGGTCGACACGGCATCGCTGCAGGCCGATCTGGATCGTCTTGCCAACGATGGTAAAACGCCGATGTTGGTGGCGGTCGATGGCGTACTCGCCGGCCTGATCGCGGTGGCCGATCCCATTAAGGAGAGCTCGCGGGCGGCGATCACGCAGTTGCACGCCATGGGGCTCGATGTGGTGATGCTGACGGGCGATAATCAGCGCACGGCTGATGCGGTCGCCCGCCTGGCCGGCGTCGATCGTGTCGTCGCCGGTGTGCTGCCGGCGGGCAAGGTGGCGGAGATCGTGCGCCTGCAGGCGTTGGGTCGCGTGGTGGCCATGATCGGCGACGGCATCAACGATGCCCCGGCACTGGCGCAGGCCGATGTCGGCATGGCGATCGGCACGGGCACCGATATCGCCATCGAGGCGGGCGACATTGTGCTGATGCGTGGCGATCTGAGAACCGCGGCCCAGGCGATCGCGCTCTCGCGCCGCACCATGCGCACGATCAAGCAGAATCTGTTCTGGGCGTTCATCTACAACGTGATCGGCATTCCCGTGGCAGCGGGCGTGCTGTATCCCGCCTTTGGACTGCTGCTCAGTCCAATTCTGGCCAGTGCCGCGATGGCATTCAGCTCGGTCAGTGTGGTGTCGAACAGTCTGCGGCTGCGGCGGTTTGCGTCGGCGTTGTCATCGTAGCCTTGGGGACCACGCGAACGCCATCGGCCGTCGCGCGGGATTCCCGCGGGTCGAGCGTACACAGGGCGCCGGCTTCGGACCGACGGCATCGCGGCCGTCCGAGCGCGCAACTAGGCGCGAGGTGGGCCCAGTCGCTAGTTTCAGCACGATGTCCATGTGGCGCGTACTCCGCGTACGTCCCCCGCCCGATGGAATGCTGTTGAACGCCTGCCGGTCTCCTTCGTCCTTACGATGAGCCCCTACGTCACCTTCCTGCTGTATCTGCTGGCGATTGTCGGATTTCTGGGACTTGTGCTTACGCTGAACGCGTGGCTCGGTCCCAAACCGGCGATGACGAGCACCAAACTCGAGCCGTTCGAATGTGGTGCAACGCCCGTGGATTTCGTGAACGTGAAGGCCGTGCCCATTAAGTATTACGCGGTGGCCATCATTTTCATCCTGTTCGACCTCGAAACGATGTTCTTGTTCATCTGGGCCCTTGGCGCCAAGCCGCTTTCGGGATTCCTGATGTTCACGCTGGCGCTGTTCATCTTTCTGCTGGTCATCAGCCTGCTGTACGTCTACAAGGCGCGCATTCTGGAAGCGGTGACGGAGTAATCATGTACGGTAAACCGCTTCCCATCGTGGACGCCTTGGGCTCGCCAGCCGCGCCCACCCACACCAAGCATGCGTCGTTCGAGTACCTCACGACGCGCAAGGACGAACTGGTGGGCTGGGCGCGCAAGTTCTCGCTGTTTCCCTATCCGTTCGTGACCGCCTGCTGCGCCATGGAGTTCATGGCCGTCAGCGCGTCGGCGTACGACACCGACCGATTCGGCGCCGCGCTCCCGCGCTTCTCGCCGCGGCAGGCCGACCTGCTCATGGTCGTCGGCACGGTGACGCAGAAACAGGCGCCGATCCTGCTCAAGGTGTACGAGCAGATGTGCGAGCCGAAGTGGGTCATGGCCTTCGGCGTCTGCGCCACGTCGGGCGGGTTCTATCAGAACTACGCGTCGCTCCCCGGCATCGACCGCATCATTCCGGTCGACGTGTACGTACCCGGCTGTCCGCCACGCCCCGAGATGGTGATCGACGGCATCATGCAGCTGCAGGAAAAGATCGCCAACGGCAAGCACCTCATCGTGAACGAGTCGTTTTGATCGTGACGATGCCGATCCTGGATACCGTCGCGCAACAACTCACGCCGAGCACCGGTATTGAGTCGCAGGGGGTGCAGCATGGCGTGCTGGTATTGCACCTCGAGCCGGCCGCGCTGCTACCGGTGGCAACCCGCCTCAAGTCGGAGTTCGCCTTCGATCTGTTTCTTGACGTGACCGCCATCGACTGGCCCGACGCCCCGCTGCGCTTTGACGTGGTGCACCATTTCTACTCGACCACGCACAAGGTGCGCGTGCGCCTGAAGACGCGCGTCGGTGTCGACGACCCGACGGTCGACTCGTTGACGTCGCTGTACGGATCGGCCGGCTACATGGAGCGTGAGTGCCACGACATGTACGGTATCGTATTCCGCGGCAACGACGACCTCCGACCGATTCTGCTGTACGAAGGCTTTTCGGGACATCCGCTGCGCAAGGATTACCCCAAGCAGCTGGAGCAGCCGCTGGTCCCCTACCGTCCACCGCAGGGTACCCTTGTCCGCTAGCATCCCGAATCCGGTCCGCTCGGCCTTCACCACCCACGAGCGCGACGACACGGTCATCGTCAATATCGGCCCGTCGCACCCGGCCACCCACGGCACGGTGCAGATCATCGCCGAGCTCGATGGCGAGAAAGTGCTGCGAACCGACGTCCACTGCGGCTATCTGCACCGCGGCTTCGAGAAGGAGTGCGAGGATCACACCTGGCACAACCTCATCCCGTATGTCGACCGCCTGAACTACTGCTCGGCCCTGATCAACGATTTCGCTTACTGCGATGCCGTTGAACAGATGATGGGCATCGAGATCACGCCGCGCACGAAGTATCTGCGCACGTTGCTCTCCGAATACATGCGCATCACGGATCACCTCACGTGCGTGGCGGCGAGTCTCATGGAGCTCGGCGCGATGACCGCGTTCCTATACCTGGTCACGGTCCGCGACTTCATGTACGAGCATCTTGCCGCGCTTACCGGCGCGCGCGTGACGTACTCGTACGGCCGTATCGGCGGACTGGCCAACGATGTCCCTGACGGCTGGTTCACGCGCTTGCATGAAATCCTGGGCGAGTACGAGACATACATCGCGCGCGTGCACGGCTTGGTGGATCGCAACCGTATTTTCATCGACCGGCTGCGCAACGTGGGCACGATCAGCACCGCCGATGCGCTGCACTGGGGATTCACCGGCGTCATCCTGCGCTCCACCGGCGTGCCGCGCGACCTGCGCAAGGATACGCCGTATCTAGCCTACGCCGAGCTCGATTTCGACGTGCCCGTAGGCATCAACGGCGACAACTACGATCGCTATTTCGTACGCATGCGCGAGATGGACGAATCCGTGTACATGATCCGTCAGCTGATAGACCTGATGCCCGAGGGTCCGATCAATGTGGACGATCGGCGCTGCGTGTTCCCCGAGAAGACGCTGGTCTACAACGAGATCGAATCGTTGATCAACCACTTCAAGCTCGTCATGGAGGGCCCGTCGGTGCCGGCGGGCGAGATCTACGTGGCCCACGAAGCGCCCAACGGCGAGCTCGGATTCTTCCTCGTGAGCACCGGCGGCGGTACGCCGCACAAAGTGCACGTGCGGTCACCGAGCTTCGTGCACATGGGTGGCGTGCACCGCATGCTCGACGGCTATCAGCTGGCCGACATCGTGACGACGTTTGGTTCTGTGAACATGATCGGTGGAGAGTGCGACCGATGAGCGGCCTGGTACAACGCCTGATCCCTGAGTTCGAAGTGTGGAAGCGCCGCTATCCAGTCGGCTTCGAGGGGTCACTCTCGATTCCGGCGCTTCGTCGAATTCAGGAAGAGCGCGGCTACATCGCCGACGAAGACATCAGCGATCTGACGGCCTACCTCGGCGTACCGCGCACGCAGATCGATGAAGTCGTCGCATTCTACACGCAGTTCACGCGGGTGCCGTTGGGCAAACACCATATTCAGGTCTGCCACAACGTAAGCTGTTCGTTGCGCGGTGCCGAAGGCTTGGTAAAGCATCTGTGCACGCGATTGAACATCACGCCGGGTGAGACCACCGCCGATGGGCAGTTCACGTTGACGACGGTCGAATGTCTCGCGTCGTGCGGCACGGCGCCCATGATGATGGTGGGCGATGCCTTCTTTGAGAATCTGACGCCGGCGTCGGTCGATGCGCTGCTCACTGCGCTTCAGGGGAGCGCCTCATGAGCACCGCCACCACCGAACTCTCCGGCGCAAAGTTCTTCATGAACTTCCCCGTGACCGACACGTCACACACGCTGGCGGAGTATCGCACGCGCTTCGGCTATCAGGCGCTGGAGAAGGCGCTGCGCGAGATGTCACCCACCGATGTGACCAAGGAAGTCGCCACGGCTGGACTGCTTGGACACGGCGGCGCCGCGTTCCCGGCGGGGCGGAAGTGGGGCGTCGTGAAATTGGGCGACGGTGAGCCGCACTACGTGTGCATGAATGCCGACGAGGGCGAGCCCGGTACGTTCAAGGACCGCTGGCTGATGGAGTGCGTGCCGCACATGGCGCTCGAAGGGCTCATCATCGGCTCGTACGCGCTGCAGGGACGTCACGCCTTCATCTATATCCGCGGCGAGTTCGATCTCGCGTACCGTCGGATGGCCGGCGCGATCGAAGAGGCCTACGCCGCGGGATTGCTGGGCGAGAACATTCTGGGCACGGGCTACTCACTCGACGTCGTACTCTATCGTGGCGCCGGCTCGTACGTGTGCGGTGAAGCGTCGGCGATGTTGGCGTCGCTCGAGGGCAAGAAGGGCTGGCCGCGCAATCGGCCGCCGCGACTCACGGTGAAAGGGTTGTACCAGAAGCCCACCGTTGTCAACAACGTGGAAACGCTGGCCAACGTGCCGGTGATTTTGCGACTCGGTGCCGCCGAGTTCAGGAAGGTGGGCACGCCCAAGAGCCCGGGCACGCAGATGATTTCAATCTCCGGCCATATTGCGAAGCCGGGTGTGTACGAAATCGAGTACGGCTATTCGTGGACGAAGTTCATCTACGACGATTGCGGCGGCATGCAGAACGGGAAGGCGCTCAAGTGCATTATCCCGGGCGGCGTATCCACGAAGCTGCTCAGCGCGAGTGAGATCGAAGGCGTCACCCTCGATCACAACGCCGCGGTGGCGGCCGGTTCGCAGGTTGGCTCGGGCGGCATGATTGCGATCGCTGAGGGCACCTGTATGGTGCGTTTGGCGCAGGTGATTCAGCGTTTTTATCACCATGAGTCGTGCGGCCAGTGCACGCCATGTCGCGAAGGCATGGGCTGGATGGAACGCATTCTCAATCGCATCGTCGCTGGCGGCGGTCGCCCTGAGGATATCGATCGGCTCTATCAGATCTCGGAAGCCAACGACGGCACCACCATCTGTAGTCTCGGTGATTCGGCGGGCTACGCCTGTTCGGCGATCCTCGATCACTACCGAGACGAGTTCGAGTACTACATCACGAACGGACGGTCGATGTACGACGGGAATCTGACCGTGGAAGATCCGTTTGCGCTTGCGTCCGCGCCTGCATTCGCAGGAGCCGCCTCGTGAGTGATGTCACGGCGGCACCCGTCGCAGCCAGGAAGATGCTCGACTTCGCAATCGATGGGGTGTCGATGCAAGCGGAAGACGGTCAGACCGTCATTCAGGCCGCGCGCGCCAACGGTGTGAATATTCCGCACTTCTGCTGGCATCCGCAGCTCTCGGTACCTGGCAACTGCCGCATCTGCATGGTGGAGATCGAACAGGAGTCGGGCGATCCATGGTTCGATATCGCCTGTAACATGCCGGTCACGGCCGGCATGCGTGTCCTCACGAATTCGGAGATGATCAAGCGGCTCCGGAAGGACACGATGCAGTTCATCACGCTGAACCACCCGGTTGACTGCGGCATCTGCAACAAGTCGGGCGAGTGCATGCTGCAGGACTACCACTACGAGTTGAACGGCGCAGCGTCGCTGTCGCGCGATCCCAAGACGCACGCGACCAAGTTCTTCCCGCTGTCCGACCGCATCATGCTGGACAACGAGCGGTGCATCATGTGCACGCTGTGTGTCCGCTTCACCAACGAAGTGTCGGGCTCGAAGGCGCTCGGTGCCGTGAATCGTGGTGACCATGCGCTGATCCGTCCCGCCGAAGATGCCGACTTCAACCTCGACGTCTACTCTGACAACGTGATCGACCTGTGCCCGGTGGGTGCATTGCTGTCTACCGAGCTGCTGGATCACGCCCGCGTGTGGTACCTCGACTCGACGAAGTCGGTGTGCCCGGGGTGTGAACGCGGCTGCAGCATCAACGTGTGGCATCGCAAGCACGAGTGGAAGCTGACCGCACTCGACCCGCGATTGAATACGCAGATCGATCGCGTCACGCCACACGAGAACCCTGAGGTGAATGGCCTGTGGGTCTGCAACAAGGCCCGTGACCTCGCGCATCTGTTCGAACGGCCACGTGCGGAGCAGGCGATGCAGCGGGGCGCGGTCGTCGATCTCGCCGTCGCGACCTCAACGGCGGCACAACTGATCGGTGCGGCACGACAGCCGGTGGCGATCGTCTCGAGCTGGGGCTCCAACGAAGAACTCGCGGCGTTCCGCGCCGCCTTTGGCGCGAACGTGCCGGGCTTCGTGAAGGCCGACCACCTCCCGATCGCGGGTGAGGTGATCGAGGATCACCTGCTCATCAAGCCGGACAAGAATCCCAATCGCAGGGCGGCATTGGCGTTGTATCCGGCGCTCCCAGAGCGCGTGGGCGATGCGCTGCCCACCGGCACGGACGTGGTACTGATCTGGGGTGAAGGCTTTGACAGCGCGCTGGTCCCGGTTGGCGCGAAGGTGATTCGCCTGGCGTCCTACGCGCACGCCGAGAACGCTGGCGCCGATGTGTTCATCCCCATCAGCATCCAGACCGAGCGCAGCGGGCACTATACGAACTTCGCCGGCGTGGTATCGGCGTTCGATGCGTGCTTCCCCGTGAAGCCTGGCATCGCCCACGCGGACGCCCTCTTCGCCGCCCTCGCGGCGGGGCGAGTCGCATGAACGTATTCATGCCCGATCTGGTCGTCTCGCTGGTATTCATCACGTACGCCATCGTGGTGCTGCTCAGCTTCGGTGGGTTGCTCACCTGGGTGGAGCGCAAGCAGGCCGCCGTGATGTCGGACCGGATCGGCGCCAACCGCGCCTACATCAAGATTCCGTTCACCAACATCAAGCTGGTGTGGCTGGGACTGTTTCACGGGATGGCCGACGGACTGAAGATGCTCCTCAAGGAGAACTTCAAACCGAAGACGCACGATGCATTGGGCTACTTCCTGGCGCCGTTCATTGTGTTCGCGCCGGTCCTTTTGGTGTTCGCCGTGATCCCGTTCGGCGGCACGCTCGATCCCGCGCAGGTGTTTCCATCGCTGGCGTCGTGGTTTGGTGGACGCACCTACCCGCTGCAGATCGCACAGCTCGACGCGGGCATCCTGATCGTGTTCGCCTTCAGTGGCTTCACGATCATCGGCACCATGCTGGCCGGCTGGAGTTCAGAGAACAAGTTCTCGCTGCTCGGTGGACTGCGGGCCGGCTCGCAGATGATTTCGTATGAACTGGTCATGGCCCTGACCGTCATGGGGCTGATTCTGGTGTATGGCACGGTGGATCTGGGCGCGATCGTGCGTCAGCAGTCGGGGGTGATGCTCGGTGTGCTGCCGAGATGGGGCGTGTTTATGCAGCCCTTCGCCGCGTTTCTGTTTCTCACCGCAGCGATCGCCGAAAACAAGCGCATCCCCTTCGACCTGCCCGAGGCGGAGTCGGAGTTGGTGGCCGGCTACTACACCGAATACAGCGCCATGAAGATGGGCCTCTTCATGTTCGCCGAGTTCATTCAGATCGCGATTGTCGGTGCGCTGTTCGTCACGCTGTTTCTGGGTGGCTACAACCTGCCCTTTATGAGCGATGCCGGCTTTCTGTTTCCCGGCGGCCATGCGGTGGCGCTGAGCCACGGGCTGGTGGTGCCACTGCAGATGCTCGGCTTTCTGGCCAAGGTGTTCCTGATGTGCGTGATCCAGATCCAGATCCGCTGGTCACTACCCCGTTTCCGGTATGACCAGATGCTGGCGTTCGCGTGGAAGATGCTGCTGCCGCTGTCGCTGGCGAATCTGGTGGTCACCGCGGTGGCCATGTGGATCCTGGAGGGTGCCAAATGACGACGCCTTTGACACCTGACGGAAAGCCGCCGGTGCGCATCACTCGGTACGAGCGGAAGCAGTACTGGAACGAGCCCACCATGACGTTGTGGGAGAAGGCGTACCTCCCCGAAGTCCTGCGCGGGCTGGCGATCACGACTGGCATCTTCCTGCGCAACATGGGCAAGTGGATCACGGGCAAGCGTGGCGCCGTGACCACGTACTATCCCGAAGAGAAGCGCGCCGACTACGCGCCGGCGAACCGCGGCAAGCATATCCTCACGCAGCGTCCCGACGGGTCGCCGCAGTGTATCGCGTGCAACATGTGCGCGACCGTATGTCCGGCGAAGGTCATCGAAATCGAGGCCGGTTTCGATATCAATGATCCGGCGCACCCCAAGTCTCCGATCCGCTTCGAGATCGACTATTCGCGGTGCGTCTTCTGCGGTCTCTGCGTTGAGGCCTGTCCGGAAGACGCCATCCGCATGGAGCCGGACATCCCCGACCTGGTCTCGGGCGACCGCTACAACATGTGGCTCACGATGGACGAAATGCTGACGTGGAATCCGAAACAGGACGTGGCGAAGCCCTATCCACCGAAGCCAGTCGCCCTCAAGGTCAGCGACAGCATTCTGCGAGGGCGCGAGTCATCGACACATTGATTCTGGGCTCGATGAGCGTCGTTGCGCTCATCTCGGCCGTGCTCATGCTCGTGACACGCGAGCCGATGCGCGTCGCGCTCGCGCTGATCACCACGATGGTGATGCTGGGCGGCATCTATGGACTGCTGGGCGTGCATTTCATCGCCGCCTTCCAGGTGCTGATCTACGTGGGCGCCGTGATGGTGTTCATGGTGTATGTCATCATGCTGCTGGAGGTGCGTGAAGCACCGGGCAACACGCGCTACTCCCGCTGGCTCGTGCCCGGTATCGCGGCCTTTGCCGCGCTGGTGGGTGTGCTGGGCATCAGCGTGTACCGTAGCAACGCCGAGATTCTTGCGTTGCCCGGCGGCGGCGCGTTCAGCCTCACGCAGTTCTCCGCGGCGTTTCTGTCCCAGTACTGGCTCGAGTTCGAGCTCACGTCGGTGTTTCTCGTGGCGGCAATCGTGGCCGCCCTCGCCGTGATCAAGGTGAGCCGGAGAGCCCATGGATAGAGTCAGCCTGTTACTCTGGCTTTCCGGCGCACTCTTCTCGCTTGGCCTGCTGGGCGTGATTGTACGCCGCAATGCGTTGGTCATGCTGATGTGCATGGAGCTCATGCTGAACGGCGTGAACCTGAGCCTCGTCACGTTTTCGCAGCAGCGCGGCGATGCTGCGGGCGCAGTACTGGTATTCCTGGTGTTCGTGGTCGCCACCGCGGAGATCGCGCTGGCCATTCCGATCGTGCTGTTGCTCGTGCGCTTCAAGCGCTCGATGGACATCGATCGTTTCTCTGATCTCAAAGGCTGAGCCGCATGCCGCTGTTGCTTCCGCATACGCTGGCGCTCATCGCCCTGCTGCCGCTCGTCGGCTTTTTGCTTAATGGATTCTTCGCGACAGCCCTGGGTGGACACCGCGCCAACGAGCGCGTGGCCGGCATCATCGGCTGTGCCTTTCCGATCGCGGCCTTCGCGCTCACCATCAAGGCCTTCCTCGATCTGCAGGCAGGCGGCTTCGCGCCGATCGTCGAGCCACTGTATCGCTGGGCGCTGATCGGTACATCGTCGTTCGAGATCGCGTTCTACTTCGATCGCCTTAGCGCGATCATGACGCTGGTGGTGACGGGTGTCGGATCGGTGATCCACATCTATTCCACCGGCTACATGCACGACGACAAGAGCTTCGGGCGCTTCTTCGCGTACCTGAATCTCTTTCTGTTCTTCATGTTGCTCCTGGTACTCGGTCGCTCCATGCTGGTGCTCTTTGTGGGCTGGGAAGGAGTGGGACTCGCGTCGTACCTCCTGATCGGCTTCTGGTTCGACGATCTCACCAACGCGAAGGCCGGCCGCAAAGCGTTTATCACCAACCGTATCGGTGACGCCGGCTTTCTGTTGGGCATGTTTCTGCTGTACCGCGCCTTCGGCACGCTCGACATGGACACCATCAACGGCGCGTTCCTGACGGGCAGTGGAGCGGCGATGCTCGTGCCGGCCAGTCTGGTGGGGCTGCTGCTGTTCATCGGTGCTACGGGGAAGTCGGCGCAAATCCCGTTGTACGTGTGGCTCCCCGATGCCATGGCCGGTCCCACGCCGGTATCGGCGTTGATCCACGCGGCCACGATGGTCACGGCGGGTGTGTATCTCACGGTGCGCATGTCGGGCATCTACATGATGGCGCCCGAGGCCTCGCAGGTGATCGCGGTGGTCGGCGTGCTCACGGCGTTCTTCGCCGCCACGGTGGCGCTGGTGCAGACCGACATCAAGAAAGTGCTCGCCTACTCCACCGTGTCGCAGCTGGGCTTCATGTTTTTGGCGCTCGGTGTGGGCGCCTACGGTGTCGCGATCTTCCACGTGGTCACGCACGCCTTCTTCAAAGCCTGCCTCTTCCTTGGTGCCGGCAGCGTGATTCACGCGCTCGGCGGCGAACAGGACATCCGGAAGATGGGTGGCCTGCGCACGAAGATTCCGCTCACGTTCTGGACCTTCGCCATCGCGACGGCTGCGATTGCGGGCATTCCGGGGCTCGCCGGATTCTTTTCGAAGGACGAGATCCTCTGGTACGCCTTCGCCAGTGCGAAGGGGGGCGCGCCGTGGTTGTGGGGCATAGCCGCACTCACCGCGCTGATGACGGCCTTCTACATGTTCCGCCTGTTGTGGCTCACCTTCATGGGCGCCTCGCGCATGAGCCACGAGGTGGAGCACCACGTCCACGAGTCGCCCGTCTCCATGACGGGCGTACTGATGTTGCTCGCGCTGTTGTCGGCGGGCGGCGGCTACATTGGCATTCCGCATTTCCTCGAGGCGCAGATTCCGCTGCCGCCGGTCGTGGAACGCCTCGAGCACTATGAGCACACGTTGCTGATCGTGTCGATCGTACTGGCCTTTGCCGGACTTGGGCTCGCCGTGTTCATGTTCGGTGGTCCAACCTCGCGACCGGAAGCGATCAAGCAAGGGTTGCTGCCGGTCCATCGCCTGCTGAGCGGAAAGTATTTCGTGGACGAACTGTACGACCGCGTGATCGTGAAGCCGCTGGTGTGGTTCTCCGATGTGGTGCTGTTCCGAGGGAGCGACAAGCTACTGGACGGCTCCCTGAACGGACTCGCGTCGTTGGCGCAGCGTTCGGCCGGATTGTTGAGCCGAGTGCAGTCCGGCAGCCTGCACGTGTATGCGTTGATGGTGATGGTTGGCATCGTTGGCGCCGTGCTCTGGAGCTGGCGTCATGTCTGAGTTCACGATGGGACCGATGCTGCTCAATCTCCTGCTGTGGTTGCCGATGGTGGGCGTGGGGCTCGTGTTGCTGGTGGCGCGCGCAAACGATACGCGGTCGCGCACCATCAGCGTGGCCATCATGACGCTGCAGTTCGCCCTCGCCACCATGTTGTATCGGCAGTTCGACGCCACGGCCTCAGGGCTGCAGTTCGCCACGCATCTGCCGTGGATCGCGCAGTGGGGCGTGTCGTACCTCATCGGGCTCGATGGCTTCAATATCTTGCTCGTGTTGCTCACGGCGTTCCTGGGGCCGATTGTGGTACTTGGCGCGTGGACATCTATCAAAAAGGACGTGCCGCTTTTTCACGTCATGGTGCTGCTGCTGCAGTTTGCCATGATGGGGGCGTTCGTAGCGCAGGATCTCTTCCTGTTCTATTTGTTCTGGGAAGCGATGCTGATTCCCATGTTCCTGATCATCGGCATGTGGGGCGGCGCACGGCGCGTGTATGCCACCCTCAAGTTCGTGCTGTACACGGCCTTCGGCAGCATTCTCATGCTGGCCGCGGTGATTTACCTCGTGCACTCCCTGCAGCTGAGCAGCGGCGTGATGTCGTTTGCCTTTGCCGACCTGTACCGCTCACAGCTTCCGCTGTCGGTGCAGACGATTCTGCTGGGTGCCTTCGCGTTGTCGTTCGCGATCAAGGTGCCCATGGTGCCGCTGCACACCTGGCTCCCCGACGCGCACGTGGAAGCGCCCACGGCGGGCTCGGTGATTCTGGCTGGCGTGCTGCTCAAAATGGGTACGTACGGCTTCATGAGGCTCGGCTTCCCGCTGTTCCCCGATGCCGCGCGCGCCTTCACGCCGCTGCTCATGACGCTGGCCGTGGTCAGCATCGTGTACGGGGCCTGTCTTGCGCTCGTGCAGACGGACATCAAGAAGATCATCGCGTACTCGTCGATCAGTCACCTGGGCTACGTCATGCTGGGGCTGCTCAGTGTCGAGCTGGTGGGCATTCAGGGCGCGATCATTCAAATGGTGAGCCACGGACTCGTGGCGGCCGGACTGTTTCTGCTGGTCGGTATGATCTACGATCGCTGCCACACGCGAGAGCTCGCGGCCTACGGCGGGCTGGCCCGTCTGTTGCCCGTGTACTCGGTGTTTTTCATGATCTTCACGCTGGCGTCGGTGGGATTGCCCACCACCAGCGGATTCACCGGTGAGTTCCTCGCCCTCATGGGCGCGTTTACGGCCGCGTGGCCGGCGCATCTCGACGGCAATCAGCTGCCGCTGGTGCTCGCGGTTATTGCGGTCACGGGCGTGGTGTTGGGTGCCATGTACATGTTGCGCTTCGCGCTCACGTTCCTGTTCGGCGACGTGAAAGCCCCGCATCACACGCCTGAACATCCGTTGCTCGACTTATCGGTTCGCGAGAAGAGCATACTCGGCCTCTTGGTGATCGCGGTGTTCGCTCTTGGTCTCTTCCCGGACGGCGCGTTGCAGAAAACCGAACTGGCGGCGAAAACGTACCAGTCGCTGGTGACCACGTCGCGTACTCCTGCCGGCTCGCCGGCGGGGGTGACCCCGTGAACACCGCGATGAATCCGCAAGACGCGTTGCTGGCGATGCTTCCGGAGCATCTCCTGCTCGGTGGCATGGTGCTGCTCATCGTGATGGGGATCGTGGGGCGTGGGGCGCGCTCGGCGCTGTGGGTGGCGCTCGGCGCCGTTGTGGCGTCGTGCACGGCCGCGTTCTGGTTGTCGCATGCCCAGTTCTCGGCCGAGCCCTTTGCGGGGCAGTTCTCGGTGACGCCAGCCGTGCTGATGGCCAAAGGCGCGCTGTTGGCACTGGCCGTGCCGGTACTGCTGATGTCGCGCACCGAATTCAGCGACGGTGAGTTTTCGATTCTGCTGCTGTCGTCGCTGTACGGCCTGTGCCTGCTCCCGTCGTCCGACAGTTTCCTCGTGATGTTCCTGGGACTCGAGCTGTTGGCGATGCCGGTGTACGCGCTCGTACTGCTGGCGTTTCGCAGGCCACAGAGCGCCGAAGCCGCATTCAAGTACCTCGTGCTGAGCGGCGCCGCGTCGGCCACGTTCCTGATGGGCGTGTCGCTGCTGTACGGGGCCACCGGCTCGATGAGCGTGAGCGCGTTCGGACCGGCGCTGGCATCGGGCGACATCATGACGCGCACCGCCGTGGTGCTGGTGCTACTGGCGCTGTTCCTCAAGGCGGCGGTCGTGCCGTTCCATGCGTGGGCGCCGGACACGTACGAAGGCGCGAGCATCCCCGTCACGGCCTATATGGCCACGCTCACCAAGGGTGCCGTGTTGCTGGCGGCCGTGCGCCTGTTCAGCGGGGTGAATGTTTCGGGGTCGCTGGCCCAGCTGCTGATGGTACTGCCGTTGGTCTCGATCGTGTGGGGCAACCTCGCGGCGATCAAGCAGCACAGTTTCCGCCGCATGATCGCGTATTCGTCGATCGCGCACGCCGGCTACCTGTTCTACGCGTTCCTCGGTGACGCTGACGGGCGCCTGCAGGCGGTGCTGTTTTACGTGGTCGCGTATTCGGTGACAAACCTGCTCGCGTTCGCGGTGCTGCCGCAGAACGACACCGACGATCAGCGCGATTCACTGGACGCGCTCAAGGGGCTGTATCATCGCAATCCCTTCGCGGCGGCGATGATCGCGATTGCGATGCTGTCGCTGGCAGGGCTGCCGCCGTTCCCGGGATTCGCGGCGAAGTTCCTGATTTTCAAGAATGTCGTGGCGGCGGGGTACACCACCTATGCGGTGCTCGGTCTCGTGGGCAGTTACCTCGGCATCTACTTCTACCTCCGCGTGATTCAGCTGCTGTTCATGACGGCGGGTGAAGCGGCGCCGAGCGAGCGGCCGGCCGGCGGGACAGCGCGGGTGGCGGGTGTGTTGTGCCTGGTGGGGACGTTGGTGCTGGCGGTGTTGCCGGGGTGGGTGTTGGGCGCGCTCTGACGAGGTGCTGAGCCGACCAGACGAGCGATCAGGGCGCCTTCCGGTCGACTACATCCGTGTGGCCTTCGCCGCGACGCGCGTTACCAGTTCGAGCATGACGCGAGTTCCGCGACGCACGTTCTCCATGCTGATCTGCTCGTTGTTGCCATGCGTGCCGCCCTCGTCAGCCTCAGGAATGAGAAACGGAGAGAATCCGTAGCTCGCAATACCGAGATCGCGAAACCAGTGACTATCGGTGAAGCCGGTCTGAACGGCTGGCACAATGCCGGCCTGCGGGAAGTTGCGCCTGATGACGTCAACGGCAGCGGTATACAACGGGGAATCAGTGCTCGAAATGGCTGAGGAAAACGCCAGCACTTCGTCGATCGCGATCTCGGGGTCGTTGATGGCCGATTTGAATTCACGCAAAAATGCGGCGCGATCCTGATCGGGCAGCAGCCGGCAATCCACCTGCGCCTGTGCTTCGGGCGGAATGACATTCACCTTGTTGCTCGCGTTGAGCATCGTGATGGAGCAGGTATTGTGCAGCAGTCCAGCGATCGCCGGTCGATCAATCTGCAACTGCAACAGCAGATTGCGATCACTCACCAATTGCTCGGGATGCATGAACACTTCCTTCCAGCGATCGCCGGCGTTGGGCGCCATGGCCGCCAGATACGCGCCAACGGCCGGGACCACGCGCGGCGCAAACTCGTAACTCTGCAAGCGATCGAGCGCGCGAATCAATCGATTCACTGACGATTGCGGTGGCGGCGTTGATCCGTGACCGGGCTTCCCCTGCGCGGTGAGTTTGAGCCAGTACGGGGTCTTCTGCGTGACTTCGATGTTGAAGGTCTGATGTCCGTCGGCATACAGCGTGCCGTCGCCACCTTCGTTCAAGAGCATGCCGACACCCTTGAATGCATCGGGACGATTCTTCACGATCCAACCGGCACCGTAGTTACCGCCGGCCTCTTCGTCTGCCGTGGCCATGAAGATCACGTCGCGATCGAGTGCGACGCCACCGCGCTTGAGCGCGAGAAATGCCTCGAGCTGCACAATGCCCAACGTTTTGGTATCGAGTGCACCACGCCCCACGATGTTGCCATTGGACTCAGTGGCGGCCATCGGATCGGCACTCCAATACCTGGGGTCGGCGGGCACGACATCCATGTGATGGAGCAGCAGCAGCGCAGGCTTGGCGGGGCCCGTGCCCGGTGTCGCTTTCAGTCGCGCCCAGATGTTGCCGCGACCGGGCGCTGATGACGCCGTATCAAAAGCGATCCCTTCCTGCGTGAAGATTCTCGCAAAAAAGCGGACGGCCTCGATTTCGTTGCCCGGTGGGTTGGTGGTGTTGATGCGGAGGTATTCGCGAGTCCGCTGCACGGCTTCGTCGGAGAGTTTGGTGAGGTCGACGGGCGGCTGGGCAGGTTGCGCGTGCGCGAGGTTGGGCGCGATCGCGAGCAAGGCAAGTGCCGCGTACGTCCGCAACAGAGTGGGCATAGTCCTGATGCTCGGGATGGGAGATTGCACGGGGTGTGGTCGAGTATACGCTGGAGTCTGCCGAGGCGCGAGAACCGGCATGCAGGCGGTGGATTGTCTCCCATGAAGACGCACTCCATCTTGAGACAGACGCTCGTAGTAACAGGCAGCGATCCTCCTGATGAGTGAAGCGGGCAATGCATATCCAGTCAAAACCGGTCGCGGTGCTGACGCAGTTGCCGGACTGAATCGATGACCCGACTCACCGTTTCGTCACGGGCCGCCGCGCACATCGTCGTCGCGCTGTCGGTCATGCTGGCCGCCGGCTGCGCTACCCCGCCCCGCGCCGAGCCCGACGCCTACCCGCACGCGACCGAGCCCATCGGAGCACTCCGCGAGATCTACGACGGGATCCTGTCACCGGACCTCGCGGTCAACACGTTCCGCAACATCGACCGCCTGCTCCCCACGCGCACGGTGCGACCGTCGAGCCGCCCGAAGGCGCTGCCGCCCTCCGACGCGGCGCGGACATCGGTATTGCGCGCCGTACGCGTGCCCTACGGCGGGCAATCGTACAGCGTCGACCAGTTTCTCGAGGCCAATCGGGTGGCCGGACTGCTCGTGCTGCGCGACGGACAGATCGTCGAGGAGCGCTATCGGTTCGGCAACACGGCGCGCACGCGCTGGATGTCGATGTCGGTGGCCAAATCCATCACGTCCACACTCGTGGGTGCTGCATTGCGTGACGGATACATCGCATCGATCAATGATCCGGTCACGAAATACGTCCCGTCGTTGCGGGGAAGCGCATACGATGGCGTGTCGGTGCGCGACGTGCTCATGATGTCGTCCGGGGTGCGTTGGCGCGAGACGTACACCGATCCGACGTCGGATCGGCGCCGACTGCTGGAGGCGCAGATTTCGCTTACCTCCGGATCGGCCATGGCGGTCATGCGCTCCCTGCCACGCAGTGCCGAGCCGGGTACCCGCAACACGTACAACACGGGCGAGACGCAGGTGGTCGCTGAGGTCGTTCGGCACGCCGTCGGCAAACCACTGGCGACGTACCTCTCGGAACGCATCTGGTCGCGGTATGGCATGGAACGCGAGGCCACGTGGTGGCTCGAATCGCCGGATGGAGTGGAAATCGGCGGCAGTGGCTTCAGCGCCACGCTCCGCGATTATGCGCGCTTCGGGCAGTTCATCCTCGATGGCGGCGTCGTGTCGGGCGACTCCGTACTCCCGTCCGGTTGGCTCGCCGAGGCTACATCACCCAAGACACTTCGGCGCGGCGCCGCGCTTGACTACGGCTACCTGTGGTGGCCCGGCACGTCGTCGGCCGACCGTCGCGACCGCGCCTTCAGCGCCGAAGGCATCCATGGCCAGTTTCTGTACGTGAACCCGTCGGCGCGCATCGTGATCGCCGTGTGGAGCGCGCGGCCGAAGCCGGCTGGTGGTGCGGTGGTGGACGAATGGGCGTTCTTCGACGCCGTCGTTGAGGCGCTACGATGACGGCCGCCGACATCAGCTTGGCGCCAGGATAGCGGTTGCGTGTAGTGCGATTGATCCATCCGGCGGGCGGAGCTATTCGCCGCGATCGGCCGCAGGCCCGGGGGACGTTCCGCGGGCGTCGGAGGTCCATGGCGTGCTCGCAGGCGGCGACGTATGCGGCGGTATTCTACGTGCCAACACGCCACGCAGCGCCTTCGCTTCTGCCCAGACATCGTGCAACAGCGGAATGATCGGTGAGGCAACATCATCCGGATCTCCCAACCCCGCCGTGCGCTGCCTCCGCAACAGCTCCAGAATGACGCCTCGAACCTCGTGCGGATGTTTCAGCCCGCGCAACCGTGCACGATGCCCCGCGTCGGCTGTTTCAGCGCTCCCGCCGCCCGCCGTCTCGACTTCCACCGTCGAAATTCCGAACCATCGCTCGAGCGGTCCCTGCGTGACGCGCACGTTCTGCGCATTCGCAAACGTGAGCGTGATCTCTTGCACGGTCCACACGCCTTCACGAATCAGCAAACTGCGATCGGTGATCACGTACCACCGCATCTCGTAGTCGAGCCGTATTGTCACGTACAACGTCGCTGCTTTCGCCACGGCGATGGCGACCAGCGGAATAACGAGCAGTAACAGCCGCCAGTCGGCAGCCACGAGCAACACGCTGGCGAGACAGACACCGAGCCCCCACGCGATCGCATACAGGCGCCACCCAAGCAGCCGCAATCGCAAGAACCCGGCGTCCGCTCGCTCGATGCGCAACATCTCATGCGGGTCGTGACCCGACGGTGGATGCGGTTCGCTGTCGTGTATGCGCAACCATGGGAGGATGAGCCCCTTGAGCCAGTCATACATCGCGCGTTTCCTTGGGCGGTGATTCGAGCAACGCACGCACCGCTCGTAACTCATCGCGAATACCGGTGAGTGCATCAACCGCGTCTGCATCGGCACCAAGCGTCATCACCGCGTGCGGTGCCATACCGGTGCTCACGGCCCCCGTCTGCGGCGGACGACGATGTCCGCGCATGCGCGCATACAGATAGTTTCGCACGTCCTGGAATGCCCTGAGCCCGACAATCGATTCCGTGGACGCGGCACTGCCCGACGCGGTCTGAATCTTCACGGTGCCAATACCCAACCACCGTTCGACGATGTTCCGCGTGACATGAATGTCCTGAATGCGTGCGTACGTGAGATACGTCTCGCGCCGCCAGAGCAGTCCGTACGAGACCGACACCCCGTCGTTATCAAAGCGATAGCGCAGCGTCTTGTATCGGAAATAGTACGGCAGAATGGCAATCGGCAGCGCCACGGTGGAGAGCAAACAGTAGATGAGGTACAACGTCCACAACTGCGGATCGGGTGTGGTGATCGCCTGCACGCGTGCGGCGTCTACGGGTGCTAAATGCGCGTCGGTCTGTTCGTGCACCTGGTACACTCCTTCGTTCGCGTTCGACTCCTTCGGCGCAGGGGAACGTTCCTCGATCTACGCCTGCCACACCGGTGTTTCGCGGGCGGCGGTCTCTGCCGCCTGCTCACCGTAATGGTGGAAACTACGTGCGACCATGCTTGGCGTTGGATCACCCATGCGGAAGCGCGTGAGATAGCGGCGGAGGGTGCGGAGGAAGCCGGGCCACTCCAGCCCCCCTTACCTGCGTGGGGCATCCCAGGCGGTCACAGTAGCCTTCCCCGGGGACCGCTACGTCTCCCGGCGCTGCCGGGCGTCTTCGCCGGTACAACGCTTAACTTTGCTCCTACACATTCCTCACCGCCTCGTCCATTTCCGCGTGACTCTCCTCTCCTGCTCCAATATCGGGATCTCCTTCGGAGCGACCGAACTCCTCAAGAACATCACGTTCACCGTGGCCGAGGGCGAGCGGTGGGGCATCATCGGACGGAATGGTGCCGGCAAGACGTCGATTTTCAGCGCCATCACCGGCGACCTTCAGCCTACGACGGGTGCCGTCGCCCGCAAGCCGGGACTCCGGCATGCCCTGCTCGACCAGCACCGGGCCTTCGAAGGCGCCACCACCGTGTGGCAGGCGGGTGCGGCGGCGTGGCGTGTTGTCATGGCCCTCGAGCAGCGCATCGCCGACCAGGCGACGGCGCTGGGGGAACTGGGCGACAAGGTCACCGACGAGATGCTCGAACGGTTCGGGCACGACCAGGAGCGCTTCGCCGACCTCGGGGGCTACATCTACCACGCCCGCGTCGATGCGGTGCTTCAAGGGCTCGGCTTCGACGCCGAGGAGTCGAGAACGCGTTTGGTGTCCACGCTCTCGGGCGGCGAACGCGGGCGTGTGGGTTTGGCGGCGCAACTCATCGCACCGGCCGACCTCCTGCTGCTCGACGAGCCTACCAACCACCTGGACCTCGACACCACGACCTGGCTCCAGGACTGGCTCACCGAGGCCGACGAAACGGTGATCGTCGTGTCGCACGATCGCGCTTTCCTCGACGCGATCTGCACGAACATCCTGCACGTCGAGGCGAAGTCGAGTGAGTCGTACAAGGGCAACTACAGCCAATTCGTCCCGCAGCGCGCCGAACGCCGTCTCACGCGCGAGCGCGAGCTGGAGAAGCAGCGCGCGTACGTGAAGAAGGAATCGGATTACATCATGCGTAACCTCGCGGGTGTGAACTCGTTCCAAGCGAAGGGCAAGCGCAAACGGCTGGAGCGCCTGCCGCGTCTTGCGCCGCCGCCCGGCGATCCAGCGGCGATGTCGCTCGAGTTCAAAGTCGCGGAGCGCGGCGGCGACCAGGTGGTCGCGATCAACGAGCTTCGCGTGGAAGTGCCCGGACGCGTGCTCGTGGAAGCGTTCACCGCGGTGCTGCGACGCAACGACTTTGTCGCGCTCGTCGGCCCCAACGGCGCGGGGAAATCGTCGTTCATTTCCACGATGCTGGGTGATCGCACGCCGGCGAGTGGCGAAGCGAAAGTCGGTAGCTCGATCACGCCCGCCTATTTCCGACAGGATCTGGCCGACCTGCCACTGCGCATGTCACTGTCGGACGCGATCCAGGCTCAGCGGCCGCTCTGGAATCGAGGGAACGTGCAGAATCATCTCGGCGCCTTCGGCTTCACGGGCGACGAGGTGTTCCGCGAGATCGGCACACTCAGTGGTGGCGAGCGTGCGCGCGTGGCGCTGGCGCTCATCACGCTGTCGGGCGCCAATCTGCTGGTGCTCGATGAGCCCACGAATCATCTCGACGTCGAGAACATCGAGGTGCTCGAAGACGCGCTCGACGAGTACGAGGGCACGGTGCTGCTTGTGAGCCACGACCGGGCATTCCTGCGCGAGGTCGCCACGCGCGTATGGTGGTTCGACGGGACGCGGCTCGTGGACTTCGACGGCCCTTTTACGGAGTGGGAAGCCACTCGAAAGGCTCCCGTCGTGAAGTGATATGATCTTCACTGCGGCAGCCGCAATCTTCCCGCGAGTGCCGCGAAGCGCGGATCTCGCCTGATCGGCGCCCAGCGCGGATCGCGTCGCAGCCAGACCATCCAGTGCGTGCGCTCGGTTACGCCGCGGTCGAGCCACGCGAATGCACTATCGCGCTGGCCAAGCGACGCGTACACCAGCGCGATGCCGTACGCCGTCACGTACTCACTCGCGCGCAGCGAATCGAGGCGCGACAGAATCGCGCGGGCTTCGCGCGTATTGCCTTGCGTACCGTATACGTGACCGATCGCGGCCACGGTTGGCACCCAATTGATCAACGACGCGGTTGCCCGATACTGCTCCAGTGCTTGGTCGAGGCTGCCGCGTTCTTGCAGCACCCGCCCCAGATAGAAATGCGCCAGACCATTCACGCTGTCCGTGCGTAGCGCGATGCGTATGCCACGCTCTGCCTTCGCGTTCTGCCCGGCATAGTACTCCACCCAGGCCGCGGTCCCCGCGACGGCCGTCGACAGCGGGTCGAGCACTTGCGCCGCGTTCTCCTGCGCGCGCGCCTCATCGAAGCGGCCCATCGCCGCGAGGTACAGGCCATACCACTCGTGGGCCGTCGCATAGCCCGGATTGATGGCGAGCGCACGCTGAAACTCGCGTTCCGCGGTGGGCCAATCCCAGTCGTAGTAGAACGCCACGAAGCCGAGCGTCGCGTGAGGTTCGGCGAGCGATGCATCGAGCTCCAGTGCGTGCTGCGCGGCGGCACGGGCCTTGGGAAACGCATCGTCCGGGCGGAGTAGGCTCGCGTAGCCAAGCTGGATATAGGCGTCCGCCATGCCCGCGTATGCCGGCGCGAAGGTGGGATCCCGATCCAGCGCGTCATTGAACAATCCGATCGATCGCAGCAGGCCCGGGCCGCGCTTGTTCCACCAGTAGCGCCCCCGGATGTACAGGTTGAACGCCGACGAATCCACCGAACGCGGCAGCGATGCCGCTTGCATCACCGGCGGCGCGGTGAGCGTGTGTCCGGCGACGGAGTCGGCCGCTATGGCCGAGAGCGCCGGAAGATCGTGGCCCGCCGCGGGAAAGGTGTGTGTCCAGCGGCGGTCGTCGCCGGGCCGTGACAGCTCGACGGACAGACGAACACTGTCGCCCACTCGCCGAACTGTAGACTGCAGGACCGCGTCTGCGTCCAGGATCTGTGCGATCTCGCTGATACTGTGCGAGTTCTCGCGGAACGTCATCATCGTGCGCCGGTTGATGACGCGCAGCGCCGGAAAACGCCCGAGGTCGACGATGAGCTGGTCGGTCAACGCGTCGGCGAGATACGGTTGTGTAGCGTCCGCATCGAGGTCCCTGATGGGGAGCACGGCGAGCACGGGATGGCTGCGCCGATCGACCCGCCGGTACGTCGCGGTGGCGATCGCCACGACCATCGCGGTCGCCGCGACGCTGCCGAGCAGCCTCCGCCAGTGACGCCTCCAGTACGGCGGGCCGGCAACCGCGCCGACCGATCCCCGCATCGTCGATGCGTCGTCCGTTGCACGGCGCGCGCGCGCAGGCTCGTCGTCGGACGCACCGACGGAAATCACTGACCGATCGCGCACCGCCTTCATGAGCGACTGCGTTTCCACCGCTGGCTCGCACGAATACTCCGTCATGAGCCGGCGGGCGAAGCGCTCGTACGCTTCGAGGGCGTCGCCGCGATCGCCCAACTGGTCGAACAGGGCAATCAGCCACCGCAGCCGCCCCTCGTCATCCGGGGCCAGCGCCGACGCACGGCGCCCCCATTCGACTGCTCCGGCTCGATCATCACCATCCATCGCCGCGGTCGCGAGCGCGACCGCGGCGGTGGACGCCAACTGACGCAGTCGAACGCGCTCGACTGCCACCCACTCCTCGAAGTCGGGCGACGCGTCCGACACAAAGAATCCGTCGAGGAAGTCTCCGGTATACAGCGCCATCGCTGCGCCGAGTTGGCCTCCCACGACGGCCTCATCAAAGCGCACCGCGTCGCAGTCGATGCTCCCGAGACCGACCTCATCCTCGCCGCGAGTGACGATGGTCGACGGCCCAAGGGTCCGCCGCAGATAGCTCAGCGCTTGCCGAAGCGCACTGCGCGCGTGCTCATCGTCCAGTTCCGGCCAAAACAGCGCAACGAGGCGGTCGCGGCGCCGTGTGCGGCCGCGCCCCGCAAGCGCCAGATACACCAGCAGCGCCAACCGTTTCGCTTGAATGGAGATCGGTTTCGCCGCCGAAGACGAGCGATCGACGAGTGCCGCCGAGCCGAACGTACGAATCTCCATCATCGACCCCCCTCGTCACGGCTGGATCACGGCTTCGTCACCCCGAGCGCGCAGTGTGGCACTTCCCGTGGTCGTTGGTGCTCGAATGTACGAGCGCTGCGATCACACGCCAGCCGTTCGGACAACGCCGTCCGGACAACGCCGTATTGCTGGGAATGCCACAACATCCTCCGGAGAGTCGCATGCGCCTCATCACTCTTTCTCCCATCCTGCTCGGCCTCGCCGTTGCCGCGTGCTCGGCCGACACATCGGTTGCGCCACCTCCCGACGTGCTCGCCGCCACGGCGCGCGTCACCACCGGACCGACGCACAACATTGACCTGTACGCGGTTATGGGGTCCGGTGTAGGTGGAGTGAATGTCACGCCGACCGCAGAAGATCAGGGGACCTTTCACGTGCAGGGCGAGGTGCACATCCGCGGCGCGTTGCCGAACACGACCTACATCGTACAGCGTGCTCCAGACCTCAACGTGGCCGATCCGAACTGCACCGGACCGTGGATTTCGTTTCCGATTCCCAACGCCGGACCCGTCGTGACCCTGACGACCTCGGCCGGCGGTGCTGGGGCCGCGCACTTCGAGCTGGCGGTAGGCGGGCCTTTCGTGTCGGGACGCGAATTCAATGTCCGTTTCCGGGTCATCGACTCGGTACTCAATCCGACGTCGGAGTTGCGGAGCGACTGCATCACCGTCACGGTTCGCTAAGACTCCCGGCTATGCCATCATGCAAACGGGGAGCGAGTATGGCTCCCCGTTTCTGATGTCTCCGGAACGACGGCGGCGTCCTGGTCTACGTACCCGTTACAGGGTATGTCACTACGCGGTACAATGGCTGGGCTGCTACTGTCTCACGACTCGCGGCTGCGTGCCGCATTGCCGACGAGACGGCCGGGTCGCACGTTCTACGTTCCGGTGCTCGCCAACCAATTCGTCGCCCGTGCAGGAGATCCGGCCCGTGAGGCTCTGCCCGCGTACCGCACCCGCTGTCCTACTGCTCTCGGCCGCCGGCCTGCTGGTCCCTGCGGTCATGACATCGCAGTCCGCCATGCCGCACCGCGCGATCACCGCCGCCGATTCGCTGCACATCGATTCGCTCCTCACCACGATCGGCGGTGCCCGCCGTGCCACGAGCGCATCCGGCCCCGGCTGTTCACTCGCCATTGCCCGTGATGGTCGCGTGCAATACCTCGCAATGCGAGGGGCGGCCGTGGTGGAACACAACGTCCTGATTGATAGCCTGACGACATTCAACGTGGGCTCGATCGGCAAACAATTCACGGCGGCCGCGGTTCTGTTACTGGAACAACGCGGCCGGCTGTCACTCGATGACTCGATCGCACGCTGGATTCCGACGTGGCCCGCCGCGGCGCCATCCCCACGTGTACGTGACTTGCTGCACCACACCAGCGGCCTGCGCGACTACGGAGCCCTTGGCATGCTGGCCGGATCGTTCCCGCGTACGATGCCGGAGTTCCTGACCATGATGCAGCGACAACGCGGTGGCAACTTTCTCCCCGGCGCACGCCATGACTACAGCCACAGCGACTACACGCTGTTGGCGCTGATCATCGAGCGCGCCGCCGGGATGTCATTCGGACGATTCCTCGAAGACTCCTTGTTCACGCCGGCGGGATTGACCCACACGCGCGTGATGGACGACCGCCGGCCACCGCTCGCGGGCCTCGCGCTGGCGTACGACGTCGATCCGCTCAGCGCATCACCAATCGTGCGCACGCGATTCCCGTCGTCCGAGATGGTTGGCGGTAACAACGTGTACACCACCGCGCATGACCTGCTGGCCTGGGAGCTCGCACTGCAGGCCGGACAGTTCCTCCCGTCCTCGGTGGTGCAGGCGCTTCGCGCGCCGCTGGCGGACGTTCCCGCCCCCGTGATGCCCTACGCCTACGGTCGATGGTTCGAGTCTCACCGTACACAACGTGTGGTGCACCGCAGTGGCGGTGGCGGAGGATTCGCCACCACGTTCGTGTCGTTTCCGGATGCCAGCGTGGCGGTCGCGTTACTCTGCAATCGTGCCGGGGCGTACCCCTTCCTCGTGGCCCGCGCGATCGCCGATCAGCTGGCGCCGTCAGCCAACCCGCCGCAGATGGCCGACCACGATACCGTGCCGATGGCCGGCGAGGCTGCACGTGTTGCCGGTCAGTATCTCCCCCCAGTCACGCCGTGGAATCCGCTGGTACTCAACGCCCACGGCGAGCGTCTGTATGATGTGTTTGACGGCGACTCAGTCGAGTTCGTGCGACGTCGCGACGGCACGTGGATCGGTGATGAGTACGTGTACACGTTTTCCGTTGACGTCAACGGCCGACCAACGCACACCGTGCTGCAGGGCCCGCAGCTGCGCGAGGAATCGGTGCGTGAGGTGGTACGCGCCCCCTGGCGACCGAGTCGCGCCACCTTGTCGCGCTACGCCGCGCGCTGGTTCAGCGACGAGCTTGAAGTCCGATGGACCACACGGGTCGCACGCGATACGCTGTGGCTGGAACGACCCGGGGCTCCAGCAGTCGCGCTCGAGCCGCTGCGGCCGGGAGCGTTCCGCGCGTCGGTCCGCAACGGGGCCGGTGTTCCGACGTGGATCGGCGTTTCGTTCGAAGGCCCTGAGAGCGCACGTGACCTGGTGGTCGGGACGTTCCCCGCGCCGTTCGAATTGGCGGTGGGAGTACGCTTCACCCGAGTACCTTAACGCGAAGGAATGGCATGAACTCCGATGATTTAACGCGCGCGCAGCGCGAGGCGCAGTCTATGTGGCGATGGATTGGACGCGAGCGGCCTCCGTTCGCGGAAACCCTCGGCATCGGCCAGGAATCAGTGTGGGACTATCCGCGTCCGCCAGCGCTCGTCGCGGAACCCCGCGAAGTGGTGGTTCGGGTTGGCGGCGTGGAGATCGTGCGCACGTCGCGCGCACTCCGGTTGATGGAAACGGCCAGCCCTCCCAGCTACTACCTCCCGTTTGCGGACGCAACACCCGGCGCCTTCGAGCCCACGCCGGGTGCATCACATTGCGAATGGAAAGGCACCGCGCGCTACTGGACCGTCGTGGGCGGTGACACGCGCCTTGAGCGGGCGGCGTGGTCGTACGACCGACCATCGGCGCCCTTCACCATGCTGCGCGATCATGTGGCGCTCTACGCCGTCCACGCAGAATGCTTCGTGGATGGGGAGCGCGTGCGTCCGCAGGATGGTGGCTTTTACGGCGGCTGGGTCACCGACCGCATTGTGGGTCCGTGGAAGGGCGCGGCGGGTACGAACGGCTGGTAGCGAAGGGGGCTCACCGCGCCGGTGGCACG
>JBBQAK010000162.1:0-8230 GCA_038316215.1 Gemmatimonadales bacterium
CATGGCGGCGTTGATCGCCCCCATCCAGGCGTCGGGCGGGGAGTCGGTGCGCACCGCACTCACCAGGGTGCGGTTGGCCTCGCGCACGGCTTCATCTTCGCCAAAGAATTCGGTGCCGGCCACGATCACGCCCGTCACCGAGGCGAAAGCGAGGAACAGCGCTGCCGGCGCACCGATCCATCGGTGCCAGCGACGCCAAGAGGCAGGAGTAGTCATGCGAACTGTGGGGTAGGAGGCACGGGGCGGGACGGGCCGGAGCAAGTTGGCGACCGACACCACCGCTCGCAAACCGCCGTATTGCTGATAGCTTTTACGCAGTGGATCGCGATTAACTGCCGTTCAGCGTCCTCCCCTACCTTCCAGAGCAATCATCATGACCAAGATCCGTCTGGCCGTCGTTTCGGCCGCACTCGCGTTGTCCGTAACCGCCGCCGCCGCGCAGCACTTCCTCGCCGACTTTAGTGGCAAGTGGAACGTCGCCATCGACGCCCAGGGCCAGTCGATGCAGTCGCTCATGACGGTCACGCAGAAGGGCGACTCGGTGTCCGGTACGACCGAATCGCAACTCGGCACCGCCAACTTCGACGGCGTCGTGAAGGGTGATTCGATTTACTTCGGTTTCGCGTACGATATGGGCGGCCAGCAAATCAAGATCCGCGGCACCGGCGTCATGAGCGAGAAGGATAAGATGACCGGTACCATGGAAGCCGAAGGACTCGGCGCCTTCCCGTTCGCCGCTGCACGTCAGCCGAACTAACCGGACATGCCGTCCACCGCACTCGGCGAGTTTGTTGGAACGCTCGTGCTCATTTTGCTCGGCAATGGTGTGGTGGCCGGTGTCCTTTTGGAAAAGTCGAAGGCGAACGGCGCGGGGTGGATCGTCATCACCGCGGGCTGGGCCTTCGCGGTGCTCTGCGGCGTGTTGGTCGCGGTAGGGCTTGGTGCACCGGGTGAACTCAATCCTGCGGTCTCACTCGCCAATGTGATGGCGGGCACGCGCACCGTGCCCGACGCCCTCGCACATGTCGCTGCGCAGATGGCGGGCGCGATCGTTGGTGCCACGCTGGTGTGGTTGCACTATCTCCCGCATTGGCGCGTTACCAGTGATCAGGGCGCGATTCACGCCTGTTTCTGCACATCGCCGGCGATCCGCAGCACGATGCCGAATCTGATCAGCGAAATCATCGGCACGATGGTGCTGGTGCTCGTGGTCAGTGCGATCGGCACGACCGGTGTGGCCGGCGCGACACCCGCCACGAATCTCGGGCCCGCGTTGGTCGGCGCGCTCGTCTGGGGCATCGGCCTCTCGCTGGGTGGCCCTACGGGCTATGCCATCAATCCGGCGCGCGACCTCGGTCCGCGCATCGCACACGCCATCCTGCCGATCGCCGGCAAGGGTGGCAGCGACTGGGGATACGCTTGGATCCCCGTCGTCGGACCGCTGGCCGGTGGTGCGCTCGCCGCATTGCTTTGGTCCGCTCTATCAGTCGCAAAGGGAGTGCCGCAGTGAGCATGACCACAGGACGGTTGGTGACGGCGGCGCTCTGTGCCGCCGTTGGCATTGGTAGCACGTACGTCGGTGTGGCAGGCGCGGGTCCGCTGCCGCCACTCGGTGGTTTGCTGTCGCCCGCGGTCGGTCTCTGGGCCAATGCGGTAGACGATCTGCCGGCTACCGCCACGAGCAGCATCCCGTCGCTCGATGCTGCGGTGGACGTGCGCTACGACTCGCGCAGCGTCCCGCACATCTTCGCCACCACTGATGCGGACGCGATGCGCGCGCTCGGCTACGTCACGGCACGCGACCGGTTGTTTCAGCTCGAGATTCAGTCGCGTGCCGGCGAAGGGACGCTCACCGAATTGGTCGGCGACGTGGCGCTGCCGGCCGACCAGGAAACGCGTCGACTCGGCATGCCGCGTTCGGCCGAACGCAAACTGCGCGACATCGGTGACGACACGCCCAGCGGGAAGTTGCTGCTGGCGTACGCCGACGGCGTGAACGCGTATCGCACGTCGCTCTCACCGGCGCAGTGGCCCGTGGAGTACAAGCTGCTGAATAGGACGCCGCGCGAATGGCTCCCGATCCACTCGGTGCACGTGCTCAATCGCATGGGCTACACGCTCGCGCGCGGACCGGGTGAACTCGAACTGCTCGAAGCGCGCGCGCTCGTGGGCGACGCTGCGGCGAATGCGCTGATGGAAGCGAATTCGCCGGTGCAGGAGCCGATTCAGCCGATGAATCGCAACGCTGCACGCGTGGCGCTCGCCGCGATTCCTTCACCGGGTGCGCCCGACACGCTGGCCGCGCGCATGGTGGCCTCGTTGAGTGCGGGGGTGAACGCCGCCAGCATGACGCCGTTGTCGTGGCTCAAAAACATCGATCCTACCGTTGAACAGGCCCGCGCGTTCGCGAGCAACAACTGGGCGGTTTCGCCGTCACGTTCGACCAACGGACACGCACTGCTGGCCGGCGATCCGCATCTCGAGCTCACGCTGCCGAGCATTTGGTATGAGGTGCACATCGTGGTGCCGGGCAGCTTCGAAATCGGCGGCGTCTCGATTCCCGGTTTGCCGGGCGTGCCGATTGGGTACTCGCGCTCCGTGGCATGGAGTGCCACGAACACCGGCGCCGACGTGATGGACTTTTGGCGCGAGCGGGTCGACAACGACTCGGCACCGACGGCGTATGAACTCGATGGCGTGATGACGAAGTTCACGGACACACGCATCGAATCCTATCGTGATAAAGCAGGCACGGTGATCGACGTCGACACGATCTACTACACGCACCGCGGCCCGATGCAGCGTCAGGGACGCGAGTGGCTGTCGATGCGCTGGACCGTGCTCGAGTCGGGGAAGGAGCTGGAAGGTTACTTCGCTGCGTTCCATGCCACGACCGCGCCGGCGTTTCTCGACTCGATGGCGAAGTATTATCAGGCGCCGGCACAGAACTTCATCACCGCCGACACCTCGGGCACGATCATGATCCGCTCCACGGGACGCTATCCCGTGCGTGCTGACAGTGGGCGCGGGACCGACGTGCGCGACGGCTGGCTGCGCGCGAACGACTGGATCGGTGACTGGCCGGCGTCGCGCTATCCGCAGGGCCGGAATCCGGTGCAGGGATATCTGGCGTCGGCCAATCAGCAGCCGATCGATCCGCAGCAGGACGCGCTTTACCTGGGCCCCGATCCGAATTTCGAGATCTGGCGTGCACTACAGATCAATCGATTGCTTCGCGCCGACAGTACGGTCTCGGTAGACGCGATGCGCGGCTTCCATACGAATCCCGGCAGCGTACGGGCCGATCTGCTCGCTCCGGCGATTGTCTCGGCCGCGCAGGCACGCATCGCGGCAGGAGACACGTCAGCGTCGCTCAAGGCGGCGAGCGAGATGCTGGCTTCGTGGAATCGCTTGTACACGCGGGATAATACCGGCGCGCGTTTGTTCGAAACTGCCGTGGCGCAAACGACGGCGCTGTTGTACGACGAATTCATTCCCGCAACGTCGAACGTGCGAGCGGTGACACCAAGCGAATCACGACTGCTGCAGCTGCTGGGCGATTCGGCGAACGGCTGGTGGGATGATCGTCGCACTACCAACGTGCGCGAGGATCGCAACGTGATTCTGGCGAAGGCGCTGCGAGTCGCGTACGACACGCTGGTCACCGAATACGGCGATCCGACGACAACGCCGTGGACGTGGGGACGCGTGGCGCCGGCGAAGCCCAATCACCTACTGCGACTGGCAGGCTTCGCGGCGCCGGAGATGCCGATCGACGGCGGTCGCGGCACGCTCAACCCGTCGGTGGGCTCGAAGCGCGCGAACTTCGGCGCGAGTTGGCGCATGGTGGTCGATATGGACAAGGAGCCGCGTATCCGCGCGGTGTATCCGGGCGGGCAGAGCGGCAATCCGGCCAGCACGCGCTATCTCGATCGATACGCCATGTGGGCCAACGGACAGCTCGACAGCGTGCGCACCCCGCGCAGCGCGAAGGATCTGGCGGCGTCGGATACGCGCGCCGTGCTCACGCTCACTCGCTAACGGGGCTGCTCACGATGTGGATGAATTTCATCAGTGCCGTGTTGCTGCAGTTCGTCGCGCAGCGCTTTCTCGGCGTGTGGGGCGCGGCCGTGGCCGGCATGCTCACCGGCGTGCTATTCCGTCAGGGCGGCGCCATTCGCGCTGGCGCACTCTCGGCGGCACTCGCGACGGCCGTGTTGCTAGTGGTGGCGGCCGAACGCGGTGCCGCGCTCACGGAGTTCGCGGCGATGATCGGCCGTAACTTCTCGCTGCCCGGCTGGGCGGTACTCGCGGCCACGCTCGCGTTGCCCGCGCTGCAGGCCGGTGGGTTTGCCGGCCTGGTGAGTCGTGTGCTACGAAAGGAACGCGTCGCGATCAGCTAGACGACGCGAGACGCCTTGACGTCGGTTACTTCGAGGCCCCATCGAGCTCTGTCCACAGGCGACGGATCGCGATGGGGCTTTGCTGTTCCGCCAGGAACCACTTGGCGTACGGGCCCCAGTTCGCCTGCGCGATCGCCTGGTCGACCGTGAGGCCCGCCGCCTTGAGCCGCTTGACCTCGGCGATCACCGCCGTCAATGCGTCGCGGAACGCGATGAGCTCTTCACGCGAAACGGTCGCGCTCTCGATGAAGCCGTGCCCGGGAATGAATCGGTCCACGTTCTTGAGCGCGAGTGCATTGTCGATCGTGCGCACCCATTCGGCGCCGTAGGCCGACCGCATGGCCGGAAAGACGCGGTTGAGGTACGCCTCGCTCATGAAGAGCACCTTCTCCGACGGCACTTCGACCATGAGGTCGCCACCGGTATGCGCGCGTCCCAAGAAGCGAACGTGTACGCTGATCCCACCAAGATCGATGGTCTCGTTGTCGCTGGTCATGGCCGCCGCCGGCACGATCACCGCGGGCCGACTGGCGGCCACCGCGGCAGCCGAATCTTTCTTCAGCTGCGCGAGTGAGTTCGCGTGTACCATAAAGTGAATGTCCTTCGGCAGCACGCTGTTGCCCGCGGTGTGATCACCGTGATCGGAGCCTACCACGTACCACTTCACCGGTAAGGGCGAGATGGTCTTGATCTTGTCGAGCATGGTTTGCGTGGCCTGCACACTCCCCTGTCCATCGGCTATGAGCACGCCGTTGCGTCCGATGACCACGAGACTGACGGTCGTGAACCCAGGCTGACGAATCTCTTCGTAGCCGTACACCTTGTCGCTCAGCTTCACGAAACGCGGGAACTCGCTGAGCGCGATCCCGCGCACCGCAGGGTCGGCAGTACGAACAGGCGCCTGCGCAGACAAGGAGGTCGCGGTAAGGCAGAGACAGAGACAGGCGAGGAGACGCATGGGTTTGGACGGCTAGGGGCGCTAGGAATTGACGGTGCTAGGAATTCGCTAGGAATTAACGACGCTAGGAATGAACGACGCTAGGAATCAACGACGCTAGGAATGAACGGCGCTAGGAGCAAACTGCGGAACGGACGGACAGCGTGGAACGGCGCTGTTTCGCTCTCACGCTGTCTATTCCTAGCGCGGTTCATTCCTAGCGCCCCTTATTCCTGGCGCCCATAATTCCTAGCGCCGTTCGCTGTTCAAAAGCCGCCCAAGCATGTCCACGAACTCCGCCCGGTATCCTCCGTCGTCGCTTCCGCGCGCGGCGGTTGCCATCTCGAGCGCCGACCGCAGCGTCGCGGTGCCTTTGTGTTCGGAGTTGCGCAGCACCATCCCGAACGCTGCTACGGATGCTGCAAACCGGAAATCGTTGGATGCACGGCTGCTGCGTGTGTCGATCACGGCCTGTGTGAGCTGCTTGCTCGTGCTTTCGCCCGGCGTTTTATAGCGCATGCGGACGAACATCAACTCGTCCTTTGCTGCCGCACTACGTGGTGCGTCGCTACTCGGCACTTGGTATCGCAGGGAATCCTGCGTACGCATGGTGATCGTGCCGGTCACGCCGGTGGGGACGACTTCGTACAGCGCGGTGACCGAGTGTCCGGCGCCCATATCGCCGGCGTCTTTCTTGTCGTCGGTGAAATCTTCGGTCGCGAGCAGACGATCTTCGTAGCCGATCAGACGGTACGCACGCACTGCCGCTGGATTAAACTCCACCTGCAGCTTCACGTCATTCGCAACGGTCACCAACGTGGCGCCCATCTCCTTCACCAACACCTTGCGGGCTTCGGCGATGTCGTCAACGTACGCGTAGTTGCCGTTGCCGCGCTTGGCGAGCTTCTCCATCTTCGCGTCTTGGTAATTGCCCTGGCCGAAGCCGAGTATGGTGAGGTACGTGCCTTCCGCTCGCTTGCTCTCGATCAGGCGCTCCATGTCGCCGTCGCTGCTGGCTCCTACGTTGAAGTCGCCGTCGGTGGCCAGGATCACGCGGTTGTTGCCGTTGGGCTTGAAGTGTTCGCGTGCGGTGCGGTAGGCGAGTTCGATGCCGGCGCCACCAGCGGTCGAGCCGCCAGCTTCAAGCCGATCGAGCGCGGCCACGATGCGGGCCTTGTCTTCACCACTGGTGCTCGGCAGTACAAGTCCCGCTGCACCAGCATATACCACGAGTGCGACGTGATCCTGCGGACGTAGCTGATCGACCAACAGTCGCAGCGAGGACTTCACCAACGGCAGTTTGTTCCACTGGTTCATCGACCCCGACACGTCGATCAGAAACACCAAGTTGCTCGGCGGCAACGCCGCGGTCTCGATACGACGCGCCTGTAGTGCGACGCGAACGAGGCGATGCTTGGGCTGCCATGGTGCCGCCATCGTTTCCGTGGTGATCGACACCGGCGCATCGCCGCGTGGTGACGGGAGGTCGTACGGGAAGTAGTTGATCAACTCTTCGATGCGCACGGCGTCGGGCGGCGGCGTCTGTCCCTGCGAGATGAAGCGGCGCACGTTGCTGTACGAGGCGCGGTCGACGTCCACCGAGAAGGTGGAGCGCGGGTTCACCGACACCGCCAGAAACGGATTGTCGTCGATCTTGTCGTACTGCTCACGGTTGCCGCCGCCGTCGCGCCGCGGGTAGTCGCCCGGGCGGATGGTTGAGGGTGATACGCGGCCTTCGACGCCCCGCGCGATACCACCGGCCACGCCTCGTCCACTGAAATCCTGCGCTTGAGTGGCCGCGATGGCCACCGGATTCGACGCTACCGGCACTCGACGTGTCTTCGCGGTTTCCTTCTTTACCGCCTCCTCGCTCAACGCCAATGTCGATGTCGTCATCGTCTGATCGATAATGAGCGTATCGCCCGTCGCGCTGCGCGTCGTGATCGCCTGGTGGTACCCTATCCGGCGAAACGTCACGCGGATCGGCGCGTTCGTCGCGACGCCGGAGATCAGGAGCGAATACATACCGCTCGCCGCGGTCACCGTACTGCGAGGCGTCGCGGTGCTTCCGACCACGCTTGCTTGGATCTGCACCCCTTCGATCGGGTTCGCCGTACTCCCGCTGTGTACGATTCCACGCACGAGCACTGTGCGCGGTGCGGGCGCCACCGTGGGCGTCGACGAAGACACCATCGCCGTCATGGCGCGAGCGCTGACCATCGGATCCGACACCGTGGACGGTCTCGCATTGGCCACGACCACTTCGGCCGCGGCAGCTTCCGCTTTGGCGGAGCTCACGACTGGTGGGGGAGCGGTTGGCGTGGCCGCAGTCGCCATCTTCGCCCGCTCTGTTGAGACATCGGCTAGCGCTTGCGAGGGCGGTGCCGCCACGGCCGCAGCGGCAGTCGGTGCCTGAGCAGTCGGTGCCTGAGTGGCCGGTGCCTGAGTAGCCGACGACGCCACAGACGGTGCCGCCGCGATCGCGCCCGACGCCGTCCCGACGTCGGTCGTAACCGCTACGTCCGGTGACCGCGACATGACCCACGTCGTGCCGCCTGCCATCAATGTCAGCGCAGCGGCCACGCGGAACGCCGGCCGCGCATACCACGCTCTGGCCGCCTTCTGCTCGGCGCGCGTCCGCACGTTCGCCTGTGCGACGATGGCGGCTGCCGCCCGCTCCGTATCCGCCCGCGGCACCACGCCGCCCGGCGCGTCGTCGAGCGCGCCCAGAATCCGTGATACCGCCGCCGTGTACCCGCGTAGCGTGGCGACCTCCTGCTGACACACCGCGCACCCACCCACGTGGGCCTGCACCTGCGTGCTGCTGGCGCCGTCGAAGGCGTCGTCGAGCCACGTCTGTAGTGATCCCTCGTCGGGATGTCCCGCGCTC
>JBBQAK010000092.1:0-11238 GCA_038316215.1 Gemmatimonadales bacterium
GTCGGCACCATCAGGCACCGCCTTCCGCTGCACCGACAAGTGTCGCGGTTCTTCCGTCAGCACACGGGCAACGATCGCCTGCACACTGGGCCCGGTGAACGGTGCTTCGCCGACGAGCATTTCATACGTGACGGCCCCCAGAGCGTACACATCACTGCGCGCATCGATGGTGCGTTCACCCATCGCCTGCTCAGGGCTCATGTACTGTGGCGTGCCGAGCGAAAGGCCGGTTTGCGTCATGCGCGCGCCGCCGGCGCCCTGCACGGCGAGCGCGATACCGAAGTCGGCCACGAGCGCGTGGCCGTCTTGCAGCAGAATGTTTTCGGGCTTGATGTCGCGGTGTACGATGCCCTGCGCGTGCGCATGCTGCAGCGCGTCGGCGACCTCGCGCGCGATGCACAGCGCATCGGCAATCGGCAGCTGCCGCTCGCGCTCAAGACGCGCGCGGAGTGTTTCGCCGCGCACGAGTGGCATCACGTAATACAGCAGCGTGTCCGCTTCACCGGAATCAAGCAGCGGCAAAATATGCGGATGCTGCAGCCGTGCCGTCGTGCGGATTTCGGTGAGGAACCGTTCGCCGCCGAGCGCCGCGCCCAAGTCGGGATGCAGCACCTTGATGGCGACATCGCGTTCATGCTTGATGTCGTGCGCGAGGTAGACGGTGGCCATGCCGCCCCGCCCAAGTTCACGCTCGATGCGGTAGCGGTCGGCGAGGGCGGCGGTGAGTCTCTCTTGCGAAGCGTTCACTTGCGCACGCTGTCGACGGCAGCTTTCAGGCGCGTCACGAAGTCGGGAATGAAGCGAAGATATCGGACGCCGTCTTGCGCGGGTCCTTGCACGTAAACGATGCCGCCGTCCCACGACGGGCGATTGGACCAGCCGGGGGTATCCACGAAGCGTGTGTCACGGGCCCACTCGGTCGGCGCACCAGTCATCGTGCCGGTGACGGCATCAAAGCGCGCTATATACCAGATGACACTCGAGCGATAGAGCAGCTCGGTCGATGACAGCCAGAGGGGCTCGACCCCGCCGATGGCGACCTGCTGCTGCTGCGCGCCGGGAGGATACGTACCGACGAAGAGCTGATTGGATTGCGCCGTGTGCCAGGCGAGCCGCTTGCCATCCGGCGAGCGTGTCATGAAGAACGCATCCTTCGACAGCGTGTCGATGCGAATCGTTCGACCGGACATCCTGATGCGGAATGCCATCGGGCCCTGACTTCCGCGCGCGATGATGGTGGAATCGTCGCTGAAGTCGTTTACGTCGAGCGCGTCCTGATCACCGACGCGCCGCATGAGCGTGTCGGGAGCACCTGACGCGTCGGGTGAGCCGATCACCAGCGCCGCCACGCTATCATTTTCAACACGAACCACGATCCGATCACCGCGCGGGCTCCAAAGGGGCATGCGGATGGTGGAGGCGCGGAGCCAGACCTGCTTCAGGCCACTGCGCAGATCGTAAATGCGCAGCTCATCTCCTTCGGGTGTGGCGACGACGGCGGCCATGCGCCGTCCGTCGCGGGAGAGGTCGAAGCGGAGAAACGCGCCGCGCTCTATCGAAAGCGGAACGGCTTCGGCGCCAGGTCGTCGTACCACCAGTGTGGCCAATCGTTCGGCGCCAGCCGGCGCGTAGCCGAGCAGTCCGTTTGCGGCGATATCGAACTGACTCGCGCCGAGAACATTCCGCCTGATGCCGTTCACGAGAGAAACCGAGCGACTCAGCGTGTGCGTGCGACGGTCGTACCATGCGCCGCGGAGTGTGCCATCGAGCGACAGGAAGGTCATGTACGTCTCATCGATGAGCCGAAATGTCGATCCGCTTACGGCTCGACCCGCCTTCCCGTTTTCGCCTTCAGTGCGCAGCGGCCACATTTCGCCCGTCTTCGGGTCGAACGCCAGTGCCGACTCATTAAAGCTGCAGAGCAGCTTGCGTTCAGCCGCCATCCACTGGCCAAAGACGCAGCGGGTACCGCTCGGCAGATCCTGGACTACTCCATCCTCCGCGTCGATCCAGGCCATCCGGAATCCGTCATTACGCAGCACCAATAGCCTGGTCGCGGTTACCCATTCCAGCGTCACGGGGGGATCGCCTTCCATGAGTCGGCGAGGTTCGCCGCCGCCGATCGGAACCAGCAGCGTGCGCGTGCCAGCGACGAACGCGACTCGCTGCCCATCAGGCGAGATGCGCGGCGTGCTTCCTCCCTGCGTACCGGCGATTGGCACGGCCGACGCGTCGATCAGGCTACGTCGCCAGAGCATGGTGGAATCGCCCCGTAAAACCGCGTACACCACGAAGTCACCGCGTGGTGATACCGACAGATGTCGGCTGGCCGCGCCGAAGCCGGTCGCTCCAATCCCGGCGACGGGTGACATGGGGGCACTGTCTGGTAACGCAGCGTCAAACATGTTGGTGGCGATCGATGGGGCACCAACAACGGCATCGCGCGTTAACGCCCAGCCCGCGACGGCCAGTGATGCAACCGTGGCAACCGTTGTAACGCCGAGTGCGACCGCAAGCCACGGCGAACGCCGATTGCGCGTAGCCGCATTCTCGTTCGATGTGCTCGCGCTATGCATCGCGCTGATCGGCGGGTTGGCCATGAGCGCAGCTACGAACTCCGTCGTACTGGCGAAGCGATCAGCCGGCAATTTGCTGAGTGCGCGAAGCACGGCTTGCTCCGCGCCCGCCGGCACGGTGTCGCGCACGGTGCGGATGGACTGCGGCTTTTCGGTGAGCACGCGCGCCACGATGGCTTGCACACTCGAGCCGGTAAAAGGTGCGTCACCGGTGAGCATCTCGTACGTCACCGCACCGAGCGCGTAGATGTCGCTGCGAGCGTCGATGGTGCGCTCGCCCATCGCCTGTTCGGGACTCATGTACTGCGGGGTGCCGAGCGAGAGGCCCGTTTGCGTCATGCGTGCGCCGCCAGCGCTTTGCACGGCGAGTGCGATGCCGAAGTCGGCGACCAGCGCGTGGCCGTTCTGCAGCAGGATGTTCTCGGGCTTCACATCGCGATGCACGATGCCCAAGACATGCGCCGCGCCGAGGGCGTCGGCCACTTCGCGCGCAATCAGAAGCGCATCGTCGATCGGCAGCTGTCGCTCACGCTCGAGGCGAGCGCGCAACGTTTCGCCAGCGATGAACGGCATGACGTAATACAGCAGGCCATCCGCTTCACCGCTGTCGAGCAGCGGCAAAATGTGCGGATGCTGCAGCCGCGCCGTCGTGCGGATTTCCGTGAGGAACCGTTCGCCACCAAGCGCGGCACCGAGATCGGGATGCAGCACCTTGATGGCGACATCGCGCTGATGTTTGATGTCGTGCGCGAGGTACACGGTGGCCATGCCGCCGGCACCGAGTTCGCGCTCGACGCGGTAGCGGTCGGCGAGGGCGCTTGTCAATCGCTCGATGATCATAAATGAAGCAATGTGGTCATAACGGAATCAGCTGTTGTCATCGGGTATTGTGCTTCACGATCCAGATATTCGACTCTTCTTGGAGAGCTCCGTAGTACAGCGTGCGTCCATCGGGCGAGGCCACGAGATGACCGGCTGCGGCCGAGGGAAACGGCAACGTGCCGGAGATCTCGCGCCGTTGCAAAGACTCGATGTCCTGCATGACCAACTCGCCTTTCGCGCCGAAGTACACCACCGATCGATAGCCCCGCAGCCACGCGATATCCTGCCCCCGCGAGTCGTTGCTCAACATGCGGAGCTTCCGTGCGGAAAGGTCGTAGAGCGCGTTTCCCTTCACCTCTCCCGATTCAAGCTGGACGTAGCCGGAAAGCCACCGGCCGTCACGAGACCAGTACGTGGGGATCATCACCCCGGAGCCAATTTGAAGTCCATTGACGACGGTGGTGCGCGCCGACGTCAGCGGCCAGGGGCCGACGGCAATCCGCACCTCCGGCACCTTGACGTCGTGTCCTACCATGAGCCGCGTGCCGTCAGGCGCGAACATGACGTACGAAGCGGTGCCGCTGCCGTCGGTGAGGAGCGTCCGGCTGCTGCCATCACGTCCGATCTTGAGCGCCTCGTACCCTCCGCTCTCGTTTGAGTAGAAGGTTAGGCTTTCACCGTCGGGTGTGAAGCGCGGTTCCCAGTCACGTCCGATGTCGTCAGTAATGCGCGAGAGTTCGCTGCCATCAGGACGCATCACGAAAATATCCTGTTGCCGCTCGTACCGATTGAAGAGCGCAAGCCACTGGCCGTCGGGAGACATGTCGCTCGGCACGAGATGGCCAGTGCGATGCTGCAACAGCGCTACGGACGCGATGCGTGCATTGGCCGCGTCGAAGCTGATGGCCGCCGGATTCACCGATTCGATCTTCGAACGAAAGAGCAGCGACGCACCATCAGCGGAGAGATGTGGTAAGTCCATGTCAACATCGACGCCTGCCGCCACCGGTTCAGGTGGCCCGTTCGGCGTTCCCGTCTTCTCGTCGATCGCAATTCGCCAGATACCCATGGTCCCGCCACGGTCGCTGGAGAAATAGAGGTATTTTCCGTCGGGTGACCAGGTCGGTGCCCAGTCGACGTCGATGTCGCTCATCACATTGGTGCGCGCACCGCCGGTCGCGGCCATGGTGATGAGATCACGCTGCCCCTTCTTGCTCGACCAAAACGCGATGCGCGTGCCCGATGGCGACCACGCGGGCTGATAGGCGTCTCCCTGATCCGACACGCCAAGCCGTCGCGGCGTGCCGCTGTTTACATCGACCACCCACAGTGAGCCCGTCGAGTTGATGCCATAGGGTGAGATCACCTCTTCGGTGCCAAATACGATCTGCGTGCCGTCCGGCGACCACGCGGGATTGGTGCCAAAGGTGGTCAATCGGCGCGCCGACTCGCCGGTGGCACCGACCACGTAGATGCCGCTGCCACGCCGGGCGAAGGCCAATCGCTTCCCGTCGGGCGCGTACGCCGGCCACACGTCGTCCGCCGTGGAATCTCCAGCAACCAGTACCGGATTCCGTCCACCGACGCGCTGCACGTAGATGTCCCACGAGCCGCGCACGCGGCTGGCATAGGCGAACGACTCGCCGTCGGGGGATAGAGTCGGGGACGTTTCGACGCCCGACGCATCGGTGAGCTGTGTGAACGCCACCCACGCCGCCGGTGCCGGCGCAGTGCGGCGGGCCGCCCACCACGTCAGCGCCATGAGCGAGAGGCCAAGCAGCCCCACCACGGGAATCAGAAATCTCGATCGGCGCGACGTGCGCTCGGCATTGACCGCTGTCTGCGTCGCGGCGCTCGGCATAAACGAGACGGTCGACGAGTCCAGCGCCGCGGCGAAGGCGCTGGCGGTCGCGAAGCGGTCGGCGGGAATCTTGGCGAGCGCCGTGAGTATCGCCTGCTCGACGTGCACCGGGACCGTATCGCGCACCGTGTGCGGCGGCACGGGGCGCTCGGTGAGCACCTTCGCCACGATGGCCTGCACCGTTGCGCCTGTGAAAGGCGGTTCTCCGGTCAGCATCTCGTAGCTGATCGCGCCCAACGCGTACACATCACTGCGCGCATCGATGGTGCGTTCGCCCATCGCCTGCTCTGGGCTCATGTACTGCGGCGTGCCAAGACTCAAGCCCGTTTGCGTCATGCGTGCGCCGCCGGCGCTTTGCACCGCGAGCGCGATGCCGAAATCAGCCACGAGCGCGTGCCCGTCCTGCAGGAGCACGTTCTCGGGCTTGATGTCGCGGTGGATGATGCCCTGCGCGTGCGCATGCTGCAGCGCCCCGGCGATTTCGCGCGCAATGAGAATTGCTTCATCAATGGGCAGCTGGTGTTCGCGCGTGAGTCGATCACGCAGCGTCTCGCCGCGCACCAACGGCATCACGTAGTACAGCAAACCATCCGCTTCGCCGGAATCGAGCAGCGGCAGAATGTGCGGATGCTGCAGCTTGGCGGTGGTCTTGATTTCGGACAGGAATCGCTCACCACCAAGGGCGGCACCAAGGTCGGGATGCAGCACCTTGATGGCGACGTCGCGATCGTGCTTGATGTCGTGGGCACGATACACGGTGGCCATGCCGCCGGCACCGAGTTCGCCTTCCACGTTGTACCGGGATGCGAGGGAGGTGGTCAGTCGCCGGAGGATGTCGCTATTCATCGGCGAAACTTACGGCTTCCACGACGAGAACGGGCAAAGAGTGTTGCGCTCTACTTCTTCACCGGCTCGGCCAGCGCCGGCGGCGGTGCGATGTTGCTGAAGGCATCGACGACGTAACGCCACTTGCCGTCCGTTCCACGACGCACCACTTCCACGTACTTAATCGAGTGCGATCCACCGTCCATGGCGTACGTGGCGGTGCCGACCATATACGCGAGGTCACCGAATCCGTAGACGGTTGTGGAATTCAGCGCAAAATCGCTCGCTCCGGCTTCCATCAAGCCTTTCATCACAGGGAGGAAGGCAGGCTTGTCCATCGCGGGCGCGTCCTGCATCAACACGAAGGCCGCACCGTCATACATGTCGGAAGCGGCGGCCGTATCCTTGGCGTTCATCGCCGCGGCGAAGGCGACATCCACGCCTCTAACCGAATCGAGTGCCGCCGCTGACAGCGGAGCGGACGCTGACGTTTCAGGGGCCGCAGCACAGGCGAGGGAAAAGAGGCTGGCGATGGCGAGCAGGGGGAGGCGCACGGGTTCGGCTCCGGGTATTGAGAGAGGGTAATCGGTGTCGGCAAACGTAGCCCGCAACCGTATATCGTGCACGCACGTGGCCACCGTCCGCGCCGTGTCGAGTTCGGGCTTGAGCACCTTCATGGCGACCGTGTGGCGCGCGTGACGACTCGCGCGCGATAGCGCCGTGGCGTACGTTGCGCGCACCCACCCGTTTCCTCTCAACGCTTGTCGTCCGGGCACTTCCATGACTAATGACGCCGTGTCGCACCCGCCTGCGGACTCGACTGCCCTCCACTACCTAGGATTGGTTGAGCTGTCGGAACGCATCGCCGCCGGCGATATCTCGCCCGCGCCGATGTCCCTCGCGCGCACCCCGACGCTATCGTTGCCAATTGGTTTTGCGCCGGACGGACTTCCCTACGGCTTCCAGCTAGCGGACGCACCATTCACCGAATCGATGCTCTGCCGCGTTGGGCAGGCGTACGAAAGTGCGACGCGGTGGTACACACGTCATCCGGTGGCATAGGGATGGCAGGATACAGCCGTTCCATGTGGTCCACTAAAGACGGGACGCGATGATCAACGATCGCCTCGCCGCAGCGCTCGCAGAGCGCTACCGCATCCAGCGCACACTCGGCGCGGGTGGCATGGCCACGGTGTATCTCGCCGACGATCTCAAGCACGACCGCCAGGTGGCTATTAAGGTGCTGAAGCCGGAGCTCGCCGCCGTCCTTGGCGCCGAGCGCTTCGTGCAGGAAATCAAGACCACGGCGCAGTTGCAGCATCCGCATATTTTGTCGCTCTTCGACTCGGGTGAAGCCGCCGGATTTCTGTATTATGTCATGCCCTATATCGAGGGCGAGACGATCCGCGATGCCCTCAATCGCGAGACGCAGCTAGGCATCGAGGAGGGTGTGCGCATCTGCATGCAGATCGCCGACGCGCTCGATTATGCGCATCGGCGAGGCATCATCCATCGCGATATCAAGCCGGAAAACATCCTGCTGCACGATGGACGTCCAATGGTCATGGACTTCGGCATCGCCCTCGCCGTCAGCGCGGCCGCCGGCGGACGCATGACGGAGACCGGGCTCTCGCTCGGCACACCGCACTACATGAGCCCCGAGCAGGCCACCGCCGATCGCACCATCAGCGCGCGCTCCGATGTGTATTCGCTGGCCAGTGTGCTGTATGAGATGCTGACCGGTGAGCCGCCGCACATGGGCACGTCGGCGCAGCAGATCATCATGAAGATCATCGCGGAACCAGTGAAGCCGGCGACCGATTTGAGAAAGTCGATCCCGCCGCACGTATCCGCTGCGCTCTCGATGGCGCTCGAAAAGCTGCCGGCCGATCGATTCGAATCGGCGAAAGCGTTTTCGGAGGCACTCGCGAATTCTGCGTTCCGCACGGCATTACAAACGGCAGCAGGTACGGCGGCGAGCGGGCCACGCCGACGTTGGTACGCGTCACCGGTGCCGTATGCGGCGGCGTTGCTGCTCTCGCTTGCCGCGCTCGCCTGGCAGGCTACTCGCGTCGCGTCGTTGCCGGACGAGACGCCGGTTCGCTTCGTCGTCAGGCCGCCGCCGGATGGGCTCGGTTTTGATCGCTATCTCGGCGCCTCCATTTCCGCCAATGGTCAGCGGATAGCGTTCCAGGCACGCGTCGGCAATTCGCGGCGCATTCATGTGCAGGACCTGACCGGGCTCGAGGCCAGGCCGTTGCGGGGTACCGAGGACGCACGCTACTTCGCGCTTTCGCCCGACGGTCGGTCACTCGTGTTTCAGCCTGGTGTCGGAGGGCTGCGCCGCGTCGCAATCGAGAGTGGAACGGTGACCGACCTGCCGCTGCCAAACACGATGGGCAAGCTGCTACCGGGCGGTGTGTCGTGGACGGGTGACACGGTGGTCGTATCGCTCGGCATCAGCGGTGCGGTGGTGGTGCCGGCGAGCGGCGGGCCGGCGTACGCCATACCGATCACGAGGAATGGACGTCCATGCGACTGTGCCAGACAATTCGTACTCGGGCCCGGCGGCAAACATCTGTTCATGGCTGGCCCGTCGTTGTTCGTGGTGCCGATCGCGGGTGGTGAAGTGCGAGACCTCGGCATTGCGGCGGAGTTGCTCGTTGGCATACATAACAATTTCCTCGTGTATCTCACGGCCGACGGCGTGCTCATGGCGGCGGCGCTCGATGCGCGCTCCCTGACGCTCGGGCCGTCGACCGCGGTGGAAGCGCAGATCACACCGAATTCGCGCCCGGCGCTAGCCGAAAATGGCACGCTCGTGAGTTTCCGAGGAGCGTCGGAGTCCCGGCTCGAGCTCATCGACGAACGTGGAATCGGGACGCCGGTGATCGATCCTGCCGCAGGTCCCCGCGCGGTGCAGTTCCCGCGCTTTTCGCCGGACGGAAAGCGCATCGCCGTCACGACGCCTGAACGGCGAGGCGACGGGGGTGAGTCGCTCAATGCCGTGAGCATCATCGACATCGGCTCCGGCACGATCACGCCACTCACCAGCGGGTTCATGTCCGATCGGCCGGAGTGGTCTCCCGATGGCCAACGCGTCCTCTTCCGCCGCTTCGGGAACGGGAAGGAAGAACTCTGGTGGCAGCGTTTCGATCGGAGCGAGTCCGAGACTGCGCTGCAGCAGGCGACTGGGGTCCAGCGCTTTGTCGCGGAGGGGTTGCTGTCACCAAATGGCGAGTACCTGCTCTTTCGCACGTTGAGCGATAAGAACGGGCGCGACATCTGGTATCGCGCGATGCGAGGCGACACAACGCCAAAGCCTTTTGAAGTGACGCCCTTCGACGAGGTCATGCCACGATTCTCGCCCAACGGTCGGTGGGTGGCCTACACCTCGAATGAGACCGGCTCGCCGGAAGTATTTGTGCGCCCCTTCCCGGGGCCGGGCGGTCGCACGAAGATCTCAACGAACGGTGGATCCGAACCGGTCTGGGCGCCGGACGGAACGCGCTTGTTCTACGTGAGCGGTGCCGACTTCATGGCGGCCACGATCAGCACCGGAGGCGAACTGGCTGTCCGGTCCCGCAGCAAGCTCTTCGGCGTCGACTTCGTGCCGGGTGCCATTCATGCGAACTACGATGTCGCGCGCGACGGAAAGCATTTCCTCATGGCCCGCACGTTCGGTCGGCCAGCCGAACTCACCGTGGCGCTGCACTGGTTGAGCGACGTGCAACGCCGCATGGTGCGCGGCGCGTCGGAATAACGCGGTCGAACAACCCGGCCCGGGTGGTTGGCTCAAAACCTCTCATCATCATACGCTTGTGACTTTCGCTCCCATGCCTCGCCCCGCCATGCGCCTGCTTCACGCCACGCTGCTGCTCCTATGTGCCGCGCCCGCGGCCGACGCGCAATCGTTCGACGTCATGGAGGCAACCATCCCCTCCGTGCACGCGGCGATGCAGGCGGGGCGTCTGACCTGTCGCCAGCTGGTGCAGGCCTACCTCGACCGCATTGCCGCCTACGACAAATCGGGACCGGCCCTCAACGCCATACAAACACTGAATCCGCGCGCGCTGCTCGAGGCGGACTCGCTCGACGCCGTGTTGCGCGCCAAGCAGCCACGCGGCCCGTTGCATTGTGTACCGGTGCTGCTGAAAGATCAGATCGAAACACGCGACATGCCGACGACCTACGGATCCGCACTGTTCAAGGACTTCGTACCGAAGCGAGATGCCACCGCGGTGCAGCGGCTTGAGCGAGCGGGCGCCATCATCATCGCGAAGACGACGATGGGCGAGTTCGCGCAGCGCTTCGTCAGCTCTGCGGCTGGCGTCATTCGCAACGCGTACGATCCCACGCGCAATCCGAGCGGATCCTCCGGCGGGTCGGCCAGCGCGGCCGCGGCGAACTTCGGGTTGGTCGCGATCGGTGAGGACACCGGCGGCTCCATTCGTGGTCCGGCGGCGGTGAGCAGCCTTGTCGGACTTCGGCCTACACTGCCTCTCGTGAGTCGCTTCGGCATGCTCCCCGCCAACCCGACATACGATACCATGGGGCCGATGACGCGCACCGTCGCCGATGCGGCGCGGGTGCTCGACGTCATCGCCGGGTACGATCCGAACGATCCGGTTACCGCGTACGCGGTCGGGAACGTGCCGGCCACGTACACGGCAACACTCAAGACGGACGCACTGCGCGGCGCGCGCATCGGCGTGCTGCGCATCCCGCGTGACAGCAACGGAAGGCCCACCGTCGACAGTCTTGCCTCGCGCGACACGGCCTCCAGCGTCACCAAGGCACGGCGTGATTCGACCGCGCGCGCGAATGCGTTTGAATATGCCAAGGTGCGGCCGCTCTTCGAAAAGGCACTCGCCGACCTCCGCGCGCAAGGAGCGGTGCTCGTCGACTCGCTCACCACGCCGACGGTGCGTGGCGCATCACTCAGCAACGACTTCGAGACCGAGGAGGCGACCGACGCCTACTTCGCGCAGCATCCGAATGCGCCGGTAAAGACACTCAAAGAGATCCTGCTCGTCGGTGGGGTGAATCCGTGGCGCGCGCGCTCGCTGATCGCGTATGTCGGCCGCAGCACCGCCGAGGCAGGCTATGGGGCGATCATGCAATCGCGCGAGGCGATGCGTGTGGCGATGCTCA
>JBBQAK010000444.1:0-3142 GCA_038316215.1 Gemmatimonadales bacterium
AGTTCGTGGGTTCCGTACTCCAGCTGTTGGTCGCGAGTTGCAGCACGGTGCCGTTGTTGCCGGCCGCCCAAGCGACGGTTGGGCTCTCTACCCACACGGCGTTGAGTGTCTGCGTGGTGCCCGATGTCATCGTGCTCCACGCGGTGCCATTCCATCGTGCGATGGCCCCGTTGGTACCTACCGCGATCACGTTGCTGGCCGACGAGCCATGCAGCGCCTGGTAATCGGCACCGTTCGACAGCGAGAGCGCCCACGTCGTGCCGTTCCAGCGATAGACGTCGCCTAGCAGATCGATGGCGAACGCGTTCGAGGCGCTGAAGGCGGCGATCGACAACAGATCGTCGCGCAACGCACCGCCCAGTCGCGTCGCACTCCACCCGGTGGCCAGACGGGGCACGACATTCAGCGTGACGGTGTCGCGTTTGGTGCCGTCGGCCACCGAGGTGGCCGTAATCAGCGTGCTGCCCACGCTCACGGCCGTCACCACGCCCTGCGCGCTAATCGATGCGACGCCGCCGGTGCTCGAGCTCCAGTTCACGCCCGTGTTCACGCCGGCGTCCGCGCTCACGACCGCCGTGAGGGTGGTGCTGGTGCCGGGATTGATGCCGATATTCCGCTGCGTGATGCTGACGGTGACCGGACGAGGGGCCACGGTGATCGTGCTCGTGGCGCGGCGCGTGGTGTCGGCCGTCGAGAGCACCGTCACGGTGGTGCTCCCCAGCGCGACGGCGGTCACGAGGCCCGTGGCGCTCACCGTGGCGGCGGCTTGATTGCTGGAACGCCAGGTTACCGTCTGTGCGACACCGGCGTCGGCGGTCACCGTGGCGGTGAGCTGCTGTGTGGTGCTGGTGAACAGCGACGCCGTGGTGGGCGACACGACGACGGCGCGCACGACCGGTACCACATTCACGCTCACCGTGGCGCGCAGCGTGGTGTCGCCGACTGAGACGGCGGTAATCGTGGCCGTCCCCTGCGCCACACCAGCGACCACGCCGGCGCCTGACACACTGGCGATCGTGGCGGCACTGGTGCGCCAGATGACCGTGGTAGGAAGTCCGGCGTCGATCTGCACGCTGGCCTGCAGTACCTGCGTCTGTCCCGTACCGAGCGACACGGCGGTCGGGGTCACGGTGACACCGCGCGCGGCTTGGACCGTGATGGTGGCCGTGGCGCTCACGCGAGTGTCCGCGGCGGACGTGGCACGGATGGTGGCCGCACCGATCCCGATCGCGGTGACGAGCCCCGTGCTGGTCACCGCCGCCACCGAAGGCGACTCAGTGCTCCAGGTGACCCCCGTGCCGGCGCCGTTGATGGCATCGACGGCCGCGTTCAGCGGCTGTGTTTCACCCACGCGGATCGTGGCGACGGTGGGCGTCACCACAACCCCGCGCACCGTGGGGGGATTCACAACCACCGGTGGGCCACTTGGGTCGCCCGGGCCGGCGCACGCGGCCAGCGTCACAAGCGCGGCGATCCGGAAGCGGCGCAGAGTAGAGGCGAACCGAGTCCGGGATGACGATGGGGCTGGATGCATGGCGAGGCGAGAGTGACAGGCGAGCCGGCCCGGACAACGGCAGGTACCCCGGAAACCGGAGTACCCACCGCCGCCTACGCCGACGGAATGGTGACGGTGCTGAATTCCTGCGTGAAGCGCGGCGCGGTCATCATGGCCGGATTGAGGATCTCATCGAGTTGCTCGCGGGTGAGCAACTTGCGCTCGAGGACGAGATCGAAGACCCCGCGTCCACTGGCGAGTGCCGTCTTCGCAATGTCGGTCGCGATTTCGTAACCGAGTACGGGTACGAGTGCCGTCACGATGCCGATCGAATGCTCCACGAAGTAACGCATGCGGTCGGCATTGGCGGTGATGCCGGTTACACAACGCTCGCGCAGTACGATGCACGCGTTGCGGAGCATGTCGATGCCGCGCAGCAAACGATACGCGATCACCGGCTCGAATGCATTGAGTTGCAACTGCCCGGCCTCGGCCGCCATCGTCACGGTCACATCACCGCCAATGACTTCGAAGCACACCTGGTTCATCACTTCGGGAATGACCGGATTCACCTTGCCCGGCATGATCGACGAGCCGGGCTGCATCGCCGGCAAATTGATCTCGCCGAAGCCGGCCCGCGGACCGGACGACAGGAGTCGCAGATCGTTGCAGATCTTCGAGAGTTTCGTGGCCGTGCGCTTCATCACGCCCGACAGCTGCACGAAGGCGCCAGTATCGCTGGTCGCTTCGACCAGATCGAACGCCGTGATCACCGGCACTTCCGCGATGGTCGCCAGATGCTTGCACGCCAACTCCGCATAGCCCGGCGGTGCGTTGATGCCGGTGCCGATCGCGGTGGCCCCGAGATTGATCTCGCGGATCAGCGACTGGGCTTCACCCAGGCGGTCCACGTCTTCCAAGAGCGTGTGCGAGAAGGCCATGAACTCCTGACCCAGTGTCATCGGTACCGCATCCTGCATCTGCGTCCGACCCATCTTGATCAATGGAGCGAACTCCACGCCCTTGGCACCAAAGGCGTCGGCTAAACGCCCGAGCTCTACGCGGAAGCCTGAGAGGCTTTTGTGCAGCGCGACCCGCACCGCCGTGGGATACACGTCGTTGGTGGACTGGCTGAGATTGACGTGATCGTTGGGGGAGATCACATCGTAAGCGCCACGTGGATGGTTGCTGAGCTCGAGCGCGCGGTTCGCGATCACTTCGTTAGCGTTCATGTTGGTGGAGGTACCGGCGCCTCCCTGAATCATGTCCACCAAAAAGTGCTCGTGATGACGTCCCGCGCGTATTTCGCGGGCGGCGCGGATAATCACATCGGCATGCTCCTGTTCCAGCAGGCCGAGTTCGAGGTTGGTTTGCGCGGCGGCCTCTTTCACGGCCGCGAGCGATTCGATCAGGACCGGAAATTCGCGCAGCGGAATGCCGGTGATCGGAAAATTCTCGAGCGCACGGAGCGTCTGCACGCCGTACAGCGCCTCGTAGGGTACCTCGCGCTCACCGAGGAGGTCATGCTCCGTGCGGGTGTTATGACCGCCGAAGCCGAGGGTGCGTCCTCGGCCGACAAGCGTGGCGTCAGCGCGACGCAGGCGCATCGAGATCGCGCGGGCGGCGCGGGCCACGAGGGCGGCGTAC
>JBBQAK010000160.1:0-8308 GCA_038316215.1 Gemmatimonadales bacterium
CGGTGGAGCTCATGTCGCACCTCGCATCGCTTGGCTGATCGCCCGACGCACGAGCGAATCCGACGTGTCGGCGGCACGCTGCAAACTCCTCGTGGCCTGCGCGGTGCCGATCAGCCCGAGTCCGTAGGCCGCGCACGATCGGAGCTCGGATGTTTCCTTAAAACCGAGGAGACCACGCCCATTCAGAATCGCATCCAGCGCGGGTACGCCCTCGTCACCGCCAGACGCTGCCAACGCCTCGACAAACGCGCGCTTCTCGCTCAGGTCGACCTTCCGCAGAACCTTCGCCTCGAGATCCTGAAGGAGACGCGCAAACGCTGGACGATAGCGCGTTGCCGCGATGGCTTTGAGCGCCGCGATACGAACGTCGCGCAGCGGGTGTCCACTCGCGCTCTGCAGCACCTCCATCGCCGTCGGCGAGGCGATAGCGGCCAGTGCCATGGCCGCTCCGCTCCGCGCGGAATCAGCCCCGTCCCGGAAAACTTTGGCTAACGGCGCGACGAGCGCCGGGCTCGCGACATGCCGCGCGAACATGACGGCGCCACGTACAACGGGCTCGCTCGAATCATCCAACAGGCGCTGATGGAGGGCAAGTCGAGCGCTCAGCTGCTGCGTCAGGATACCCTCGATGGCATGCCGGGATACCGTTGGCGGTGCATCGGCGAACCAAGCCACCAACGGGACCAGTGCCTCGTATCCGAGCCCCTCCAACAGCGTCCGCAACGCCTGCGGCTCCGCCGCGAAGAGTCTGCGCTCCACAGCGCCCAGTAGCCCATCGATGACTGGCGCCGCATTGAGCCGGGCAGAGATGGCAGAAAGCGCGCTTCGTGTGCCGTCGGAGCACTCGCGGCGGGTGTGGACCTCCCGTGCACCGCGCAGAATGCGGGCGACGACGTCATAGTGCTCATTGGATAAGGCGCTGAGCAGCAAGCGATCGAGAATATCGCACGCGTCATCACGCGCTTCGGCATCGTCCTGCAACTCGACGATATCAAAGAGGCTGTCGAGAACGGCCGGTAGGCCGTCAGTTGCATACTCGCTCCGAATCGCCGTCTCCAGCGCGATCGCTTCCTGGGGATTCAGGAAGTACAGCGTCGACGCCTCCTCGTCGATCTGAATGAGTCGCGGCGGCGGACCATCGCCGAGTGGTTCAGACTCGATCAACTGCGCCGCAGAAGGTCCCGCCGCAAAGACGGCGGCGGTCTCGCCAGCGTCGCGCTCGATATACGCGGTATCGAAATCCGTCAACAACTCGACGTGTCGAAACGTGAGCTTCTGAAAATCGGCCAACCAGAGTAGGGTGACCAGATCATCGTCGTCCGTCGTGGCATCACGGGCTTGCTGCAGGATATCGAGCAGCAGATCGAGTTCGTGATCCTCGAAGCCTGGTTGCAGCGCGAGATGGCGCAGTCCATCTCGATACAGCAGCCACGGCAGTGCGGCGCTGCTCCGCTCCTCTTCACGGAAGACCTCCCGATCACCAGCCTGCAGCGACTGCTCCGTGACGGTCAGTGAGAGTTCTGATTCATGCGACCAGAAGAGACGAAACGCCTCACGGGCGTCGTCTCGAGATTTGGGTCGCATCGGGCTGTTCGGGAGGTACATCTGCGTCGCCCTGTGTGCGCGTACGAACGTGCGGAGCACGCTTGCGATGCTCTGAGTGAGCACCCGCAACCGTGCCTGCTCTGCGTCACCGGGTAAATCCGTCGGCATGTCGCCCAAGTCAAGTGAATACGACCGTGCTGCATCTCGCGTTTGCGAGACCGTGTTTTCTACTGTAAGGATCCCAGCAAGCGCGCCACAAACCCATTCACCGACGCATTCGTGTCGATCCAGCGCACCACCGCGACCACATCATTCACCGGATCCACGTAGATGATGTTGTTCCCGGCTCCCACATGCACGAATGCCTGCGGCGGAGCGGCCGGTACGTACTTGCGATCGGTGTTCACAAACCAGTTCATGTAGCCGTACGTCGGTTGCGCCGGCGTCGGCGTGAGCGCCTTTGTGACCCACGCCTCGGAGAGCAGCTGCTTGCCGCCCCACACCCCGCGACGCTGCGTCAGCAACCCAAAGCGCGCCATGTCCCACGCGTTGATCATCATGCCGCCGCCCCAGTGACCGCCTCCGCTTACCGACTGCACCATCTGGCCGTCCAGCACGATCCAGGAGTTGTCATAGCCATACCAGCGCCAGGTGTTCGACGCACCGATCGGCTCCATGATCTTGGTCCGCAAGATCTCCGGCAGTGGCTCGCGCCACACCTGCAGCGCCGCCAACGCCAACGCATTCACGCGCGTGTCGTTGTACTCATAGACCGAGCCCGGCTCCACACGCGCCCGCGTCGTCCAAGTGCTCACCTGCGGCGACGGACGATCGGCCCATTCCGGCTTGCCCCACAGCGTGCCTTCCCAGTCACTCACTTGACGTAGCAGGTGATCCCAGGTGAGCCGCTTATTGTGTGGACTGTCGAACGGACGCAGCCACTTGGCATCACCCGGCCAGTCGGCGCCAAGTCCGGTGCCGTTGGGATACGCGCGCAAGATCGGCGGCATGACCTGCGACACCGTGTCGTCCACACTGCGAATACGACCCGCATCGAACGCCAGCCCAACCACCGTGCTGAGGAAACTCTTGGTCACGCTGTTCGCAATTTCGACCGCGTTCGGATCACCCCAGGTGGCCACTACGTACCCTTTCCGCACGATCACGCCCGTCGCACCACCCCGCGGCGCCAGCGGTCCGATCGCGGCCCCGAAGGGCTCACGACCGAACGTCTGGTAGTGATTGAGTTCGAGATCGCGCGGTGTCGTACTCTCTTTCTCGATGGCGTACGCAATCGCCGCCGCCAGCTTCACCGAGTCCATCCCCATCGCACTCGGCGAACGCCGCTCCCACGCCCCCGCCGGCGGCACATATGCCGCCGCCACGCGCCCCTTCTGCGCCGCCAGCGGCCCCGCTAGCCCACCCACCAGCGCCGTCACACTCACGACTCGAAACCCAAAACTCATAACTGTAGTCATGCAATCGGCCCTTTTTTCTTCACGCCGCCGATCACGCCGGGCACGTTGTTCTTCTGCAACAGAGCGTTGAACGCGTTCACGTCCACCGTCTCCACCTGCTCCACTTCCGCCTTGAGCGTCTGCCACAGCTTCTCAAGCTCCACCAGTCGATCCTTCACCGGCTGCGTGAGTTCGCTGTTGCCTTCCACCTGACCCAGCAGGAAGCCGTACTGGCCGTTGATGCCGTTCGCGTAGTTGATGATGTCCTGCCCGTTGCCGGCCTTGGTCGTCATCTTCGGGTCAAGCTTGCCCAGCTTTTCGGTAAGCGTACGACCAGCCTTGGCGATCGTGTCGGGCGCGCTCGTTTCCTTGGCGCGTGTGACGTAGCCCTGCACCTGTGTCTTCAGGTCGCGTACACGCAGCACCGCTTCGTGAATCTCGTTGATCCGGTTCGACAGCAGAGTCGCCACCGAATCACGCTCGGCCACCACCCGCGCTGGTACGTCGAGCCGGGGATCCTGCTTCACTTCGAGCGTCTGCGTGAGCACCGTGCTGCCCATCGTGAGCCGCACCGTATACATGCCCGGTACGACACGCGCGCCACCGTCACCGGGTGCGCCGAACAGCAGCACGCCAGCCAATCGTGTCGGCGCGGCACGACGCAGGTTCCAGTTGAACGTATTGAGTCCCGGTTTCACAGTGAGCTTGTTCACCGAGTCACCCCTTGTAGCCAACGAGCGCACGACCGTGTTCTTCGCATCCACAAACTCCAGCAGCAACGTTGTGGCAGAATCGGGCGCCGCTGCCAGGCGGAAGTTCACGACCGCACCGTACGGCGGATTCTTGCCTGCATTGCGCGGTGTACCGAAACCACCGCCGCCGGCCAGCACGGCCGCGCGAGGCGCGTAGAGATGCACCGCCGCTTTCTCGATTGCATCGGCGCGCTGACGCAGGACCGAGAGATCATCCAAAATCCAGAACGCACGACCTTCAGTGGCGGCGATCAAGTCGCCGTGCTTCACCTGCAGGTCAGTGACTGGCACCACCGGGAAGTTGCCACGGAACGGCAGCCACTGGGCACCGGCATCGTACGACACGTACACACCCGTTTCCGTGCCGGCGTATAACAGACCCTTCCGCTCGGTGTCCTCGCGCACCACGCGCACCGGCTCACCGTCACGCAGACCATTTACGATGCGCGTGAACGTGGCGCCGTAATCCTTCGACACAAAGATGTGCGGTGTCGGATCGCCCATGCGGTCCTTGCGGAACGACACATAGATCGTACCGGCATCGTGCGGCGAGATCGCGATCTCGTTCACCAGTCCATCGCCCCACGACGCCGGCGTGATATTCGTCCACGTCTTGCCGCCGTCGCGCGTGCGCTGAATCAGGCCGTCGTCGGTGCCCACGTACATCGTGTTCGCATCGTGCGGCGACTCTTCGATCACCACAATCGTTCCGTATACTTCGCCGCCCGCGCCTTCATTGGTGATCGGGCCACCGCCCCAGCCCTGACGCGTCTTGTCGTTGCGCGTGAGATCACCCGAGATCGGCGTCCAGCTCTGCCCCCGCGTCGTGGTCTTGAACAGCACGTTGCCGCCATGGTACACGACCTTGTCGTCGTGCATCGACACCTCGATCGGCGCTGTCCAGTTGAAGCGATACTTCGTCTTGTCCGTAGGCTCCGTGAGGTTCATCTCAGGCCACGGCATGATCGTGCGCGAGAGACCGTTGGTCGCATCCATCTCGTCGATCAGTCCCTGGTAGCAGCCGCCGTACACGTAGCGCGGATTCTTCGCGCTCACACCCATGTTGGCGCTCTCGCAGCCGGGTCCGTCCCACCAGTCGCGCGTCCCGATGCTGCCACCGTCGCTCCGCGACTGGATAATCACGGAGCTGTTGTCCTGCTGTCCGCCGTACAGCTTGTACGGGAACCCGTCGTCGACGGCTACATGATAGAACTGCGCCGTGGGCTGATTGTCCTGCGTGCTCCAGCTTTTTCCACCATCAAGCGAGATGGACGCGCCACCATCGTTCGCGTTGATCAGGTAGTTCGGATTCGTCGGATTGATCCACAGTTGGTGATTGTCGCCATGCATCGCCGACACATTGGCGAACGTGCGACCACCGTCGATCGACTTCATCACCGGGGCGTTCATCACCCACACCACGTCGGGGTTCTTCGGGTCGGCCGTGACGTTCATGTAGTACCAGGAGCGCGTCTGGATCAAACGGTCACTCGACTGCTGCCGCCACGTCTTGCCCGCATCGTCGCTGCGGAACAGACCACCGCTCTCTGCTTCGACGATCGCGAACACCCGATCGGGATTAGCCGGTGACACCGCGACGCCGATCTTGCCCACCAGTTTCGGCAGCCCTTCTTGGCTGCGTTTCCACGTGTCACCACCGTCCAGCGACTTCCAGATGCCGCTGCCGGCGCCACCGCTGCGTACCATCCACGGCGTACGCTGATTGTCCCAGAACGCCGCGTACAGAATGCGCGGGTTCGTGGCGTCCATCGACAAGTCGCTCGCGCCACTGAAGGCGTTCTCGCCCTTCAGCAGCTGCGTCCACGTCTTGCCACCATCGGTCGTGCGGTAAATGCCCCGATCGGTCGTGCCCTTCCAGCGATCACCTTGCACCGCGACATACACCACGTCGGGGTTACTCGGGTGCACGCGGACGGCCGAGATTTGCCGCGAGTTGCCGAGTCCGATGTGGGTCCACGTGCGGCCCTGGTCGGTGCTCTTGTACATCCCGTCGCCGTAGGTGGACGACTGGCCGCGGACGGCGTGCTCCCCCATGCCCACGTAGATCACGTTGTCGTCGCTGGGCGCCACCGCAATCGCCCCCACCGATCCCGTCTTGAAGAAGCCGTCGGAGATGTTCCGCCAGCTGTTGCCGGCGTCGTCGGTGCGCCACAACCCACCGCCGGTATAGCCGGCGAAGTAAACGAGCGGCTGCGATGGCACGCCCACGGCGGCCACCGAGCGGCCGCCACGGAACGGCCCGATGTTCCGCCACGAGAGCGCGGTGAAGGTGGTCGAGTCGAGCGCCGAGAGTCCGGCAGCCGCGCGCGTCGCCTGCCCGTGGGCGGCCGACGGCGCCGGCACGAGCTGGGACAGGACGCCGCAGGCGAGCGGAGTCAGAAAAGCTGAGAAACGCATGGGAAAACGCCTGGCAGGGGTGGAAGAGGGACCATAAAAAGGTACCACCTGTCGTTACTCCCCGGAGCGGGGCAGCCACTCGCTTTCGCGTTCAGCTCACGCCAGCGCGGTTTGACATCGATTTGAAGCTGCTCGGACCTCGTACTGAAGGTCGGGATGTTCGTACTTTTCGGCTGCGTGTACCATCTCATTCCGCGATCGGTTACTCGAACACGTGGGCGCATTCACACGGGTCGGGTTGGTGATCGCCGAATTCCACGGACGCGGGTTCTCTTTTTCTCCTTTTCTCTTCGTCTCTTTACCTCTGTGTCATCGGTTCAGCAGATCCGCATGCTCCGGTTGGCGCCGACGGTTCGCGAACAGACAACACAGAGAAAAGGAGAACGCAGAGGCGCCGAGGCGCGCGCTCGAAAGTCGGTCTCACACGACCGCATTCCATTTTTGTGTTCTTCTCTGCGGACTCTGCGCCTCTGCGAACTCCGCGTGATCGGTTCAGCCGATCTGCCACCCCGCGCGAGTCCTCGCGCACGTTACGTTCCACGAATGACGTGGCGTGACTCCTTCCCCAGTGCGCTGACCCGGCTGCTCACCAGGTTCCATTGGTCGACGTGGCTCATGATCGCGCTCGGCATCTGGTCGCTTCCACGGCTACTGCCGCATATCGGCGCGCTCGTGAACGTCACCGCCCGTGATCACAGCACCCCCACGTTCGCTCTCCGCACCTTGGCCGATTCCACAATCACATCGCCGTCGCTCCGCGGACGCGTGGTGCTCGTGAATGTGTGGGCGACATGGTGCATACCATGCCGCGCCGAGATGCCGCTACTGGAGGCCACGTGGAACCGGCACAAAGCGGCCGGCCTCGTGGTACTCGGTGCGTCAGTTGACAAAGGCGATCCGCAAACCGTGCGCGATTTCATTAGCGAGCGCGGCATCAGCTATCCCATTGCTATCGTCGAACCCGACGTGATCGCCGAGCTTGGCGGCGTCAGAGGCTATCCAACTTCAATTCTTATTGGACGTGATGGTCGCGTGAGGCATCGTGTGATGGGGCCGATCGGGCCACTATCGCTCGAACCGGCAATTCGTCGTGCGTTGGCCGAGCCGCGTTAGACAAATCGTCGCGCCCTACCGGTACCCCTGTGCCTGCAACTCAAACAATTCCGCATACCGCCCCTTCCGCGCCAACAACTCCTCGTGCGTACCCATCGAGTCCACCGCACCATCATTCAGTACCAGAATGCGGTCCGCCATGCGCACACTCGAAAAGCGATGCGAAATCAGCATGCTGGTGCGCCCGGCACTCAACGCCTTGAATCGCTGAAACACCTCGAACTCCGCACGTGCATCGAGCGCTGCCGTGGGCTCATCGAGCACCAGCAACTGCGCGTCGCGCATGTACGCACGGGCGATCGCCAGCTTCTGCCACTCGCCGCCGGACAGCTCCACGCCGGTGGAGAACCGCTTGCCGATCGGCTGGTCGTACCTTCCCGGTAGCCGCGCAATCATGTCAGCCGCCAGACTCTGCTCGGCCGACTGCACGATGCGTGCGCGATCCTCTCGTTCATCGATACGTCCCACGGCAATATTCTCACCTGCCGTGAGACTGTAGCGCACGAAGTCCTGAAAGATCACCCCGACGTTCGCGCGCAACTCCGTCAGGTCGTACTCGCGCAGATCGTGCCCGTCCAGCAGAATGCGCCCTTCCGTGGGTTCATACAGACGCGCCAACAGCTTGACGATCGTGGTTTTCCCCGCGCCGTTCTCGCCCACCAGCGCCAATGTTTCACCCGCGTGTAGCGTGAACGACAGGTGGCGCACCGCCCATCGCTCGGTACCGGGATACTGAAAGCCGACGTCCTGAAACTCGAAACCGATCGCGATCGGCTTGGGCATCGCGCGCGCATGCTCCGGTGAACGAATGCGCGAGGTAATCGTGAAGAACGAGAAGAGATCGTCGAGATACAACGCCTGACTGGCCGTGCTCGAGAAACCCACGAGCAAACTGGCGAGCAAGTCACCCAGCCGGCGGAACGACCCGGCGAGGAACGTCAGATCGCCGATCGTGAACTGACCGGTCAGGGTGCGCCACGCGATGTAACCGTACGCCGTGTAGTAGCCGGCCGTACCGATCGC
>JBBQAK010000211.1:0-6869 GCA_038316215.1 Gemmatimonadales bacterium
CTGGCGATCCACTCGCCCACTTCGTCACCGAGCGTGGCCGCCGGGCACTCGTAGGCGCGCTTGTGTAGCCGTCGGAAGCGCAGGCCGTCCAGCATCACGCGCGCTTCGGCCGGCAGTGTCGGCACATCAAGATGGACGAGCAGCCCTTCGTCGGTGAAGTGCGCGACCCGGTCCGACGTCACGTGGCCCGAGTCGAGGGCCACGGCGACCAGTCGCTTGTACATCGCCGTCGCGCTGCGCACCGCATGATGCCAGTACACGTTGCGATACATCTGGTATTTCGCGAAGAGCAAGGATTCGAGTGCCGACAACCCCTTCTCGTGTACGCCGACCATGCGCGTGGTGCGCTCGGGGGGTTGCACGATCACGAGTGAGTTGAGCAGACGGTCGACGTCGATCTCGCCGTATGGCACGCCGCACATCGTCGCGTCGCGCTTGAGATACTCGATCTTGTCGAGGTCGAGCGAGCCCGAGATAAGCCCCTGGAGGGCGTCGGTGCTGCGACCGGTGATCAGCGCGAACACTTCATCGGGGGCGGACGGGCCAAGCGCGTGGCGAAGCACGGTGGCCACGGGCCCCGAGGTGATCAGTGGATGCGCGACCTGCTCGTGATGCGTGACGCCGATCTCCTCGAGTGCGTGCGAGAACGGATAGTGCCCCACGTCGTGCAGTAGCGCGGCTGCCCGCACGATCTGCTGTGATCGGGCATCGATGCCTTCGAGCGCGCCGCGCTCTTCGAGGAGGCGCAACGCCACGCCGGCGAGGTGCCAAGCCCCCAACGCGTGCTCGAATCGGGAGTGCGTCGCTCCCGGATACACGAGGAAGGCGAGGCCCAGTTGACGCACGTAGCGCAGACGCTGGACGACCGGCGTTTCCAGCAGCGCCAGTGCGAGCGGATCGAGACGAATGTTGTTCCAAAGCGGATCGCGAAGAATCTCCATACCGAAAGATATGAAGCGGCGCCGTCAGCGGGACATCAGCGGGGCCTGAAAGGCACCGCGAACGGATACCGGGCGCCCCTCGATCGGTCAGGGACACAGCCCGACAGCCGTTACAACTCGCGGCAACCATCAACGAAATCACGGAGCCCCGTGTAAATGGCTGTAGCAGTCCAACGTCGGATTTTCCTCTAAAAAGACGTCCACAATCCGCTCTTAACGCGGGTGCCGTTTCTCCGTCTACATTGTCGTGACGCATACTTCTCTCATTCTCAGACGGCTCCTCGGCGCCCTCGGATTGCTCCTCGTGTGCAGTCTGCAATTGGCCGCGCAGGCAGTCGATATCATCCGTGGCCGTGTTGTCGGTACGGACGCGCAGGCGATTCCGAACGTGCTCGTCACGGCGACGACGCTCAGCGGCAACGTCAGTCGCTCTTCACGCACCGACAAGAACGGTCGCTACACGATTTCCTTCCCCGGCGGGGAGGGAGACTATTGGGTGAGCTTTGCGGCCGTGGGCCTCGGGCCACGTCGCTACCAGGTAAAGCGGACGGCCGACCAGGAGATCCTGATTGCCGACGCGCGCATGGCACCCGCCACGATCACGCTCGATGCCGTGCAAGTCTCGGGACGGGCGGTCGCGTCGCGTACCGACACGTTGTCCGACGTATCCGGCACGGAAAAGACGGTGGACGACGCCACCGCCGGTTTCTTGAATGTCGATCAGATGGGTGATCTGGCCGCGATGGCGTCGGCGATTCCGGGCGTGCAGTTGCTGCTTGGGGCCGACGGTGCGGCTGACGCGTTCTCCGTGTTTGGCTTGGGCGGCGACCAGAACAACACGCAGCTCAACGGGCTCAATTTCGGTGATGCCGCGTTGCCGCGCGACGCCAACGTGATGACGTCGCTGTCCACGTCGCCGTACGATGTGTCACGCGGTGGCTTCTCCGGTGGGCAGCTGCAGGTGCGGACGCGGTCCGGCTCGAACTTCATTCGGCGCAGTCTGAGTGGGAATCTGATTACGCCCCAAATGCAGTGGCTCGATCAGACCGGTCTCGCCACGGGCCAGCAGTTTACCAATATGTCGCTCGGTGGCGCGGCGTCGGGACCGATCAAGGCGGATCGCGCCTTCTTCAATTCGTCGTTCCAGTACGATCGTCGCTTGCAGGATCTGCAGACGCTGCTGAGCGAAAGCTCGCTCGGTTTCGAGACCGCCGGTGTGGCGGCTGACTCGGTGTCGCGTCTGCTCAGCATCCTCGGATCCAGCAATGTGCCGATCACGGTGGGCGGCTACTCGCCGCAGCGCATCGTGAACCGTGGCACGCTGCTCAATAGCTTCGACTACGTCCAACCGAATTCGAATCGCGGCAATACGTTCGCGATCACGTTATCGGGTAACTACTCCGGCACGGCGCCGGTCGGTGGCGGTGGCGGTGGCTTCGGTGGCTTCGGTGGTGGCGCGGCCAGCCTATTTACGCCCACCCGTGACGGCACGCGCAGCAACTACGGCGGCGCCCTGCAGGCGCGTCACAGCGGTCTGCTCGGCTTCAAGGGGATCTTCACCGAAAGCACGCTCGGCTACAGCATGAGCCGCAACAACTCCGATCCGTTCGCCATTCTGCCGGCGGGTACGGTTCGGGTGAATTCGCAGCTGGTCGATGGGTCGGCCGCCGTGAGCAGCCTGCTGTTTGGTGGCTCGCCGTTTCTGAACACGGGCTCGAGCAACGCGTCGCTGGCCGCGAACAACACGATGTCGTGGTTTTCCAACGACAACCGTCACCGGGTGAAGCTCACCAGTGAGCTGCGACGCGATGAGTTCTCGCAGAACGTCACGTTCAATCAGTGGGGGTCGTTCAGTTATAACTCGCTAGCCGACCTGCAGGCCAACACGCCGGCCTCCTTCACGCGCACGCTGTCGCCCCGCACGCGGACCGGCAGCCAACTCGTCGGTGCCATGTCGCTTGGCGATGCCTGGCGCCCAACGAGCGATGTGCAGGTGCAGTATGGTGTGCGCGTTGACGGGAACCACTTCTCGCAGGGACCGCAGTCGAACCCCGCGGTGCTCTCCGCCTTCGGCTACGACAATGCGGAAACGCCAAACCGCCTCTACGTCAGCCCGCGCGTTGGCTTCTCGTGGACCGTCGGTCAGGCCGACCAGATGGTCCTGCTCCCCGGCATGATCCGCGCACCGCGTGCCGTCATTCGCGGCGGTGTCGGTGTGTTCCAGAACACGCCAGGTACACAGCTCATCTCGAACGCGATCGACAACACCGGCCTCCCCTCGGCGCTCCAGCAGCTGACCTGCCTTGGGGCTGCTACGCCGAGTCCGAACTGGACGGCCTACGCGGTCGACGCGGCGAACATTCCGCGTACCTGCGCTGATGGCACCAGCGGCACGGTGTTCGCCAACAGCTCGCCCAACATCACGCTGTTCGTGCCCGACTACCTCGCACAGCGCTCCATTCGCGGCAACCTGCAGTGGGCCGGGGCGGTCCTCAAGAACCGCTTTATGCTCTCCGTGGACGGCACCTACTCGCGTAATCAGCGCCAGCAGGGCGGTGTCGATCTCAATTTCCCGGACATCCAGCAGTTTGCGCTGGCCAACGAATTGAACCGCCCCGTGTACGTGACGCCGTCAGCGATCGTGCCGACGACCGGCGCCGTGGCGTGGCGTAACGCACGTGTCGTCGATGCCTTCGGTCGTGTGACCGGGCAGACGTCGACGCTCGAGGCGGAAAGCAAGCAGCTCAACCTGAGCTTGCGCCCGGCGGTCTTCAACTCCCGTTACGGCTGGAGCCTGGCCTACGTGTTGGCCGATGTGCGCGAACAGTTCCTCGGCTTCAACAGCACGGTCGGTTCGCCGACTGGTACGGAATGGTCGAAAAGCGCGTTTTTCTCTCGCCACCAGATTCAGTATTCGATGAGCTACAACGCGTGGGACGCCATTCGCATCTCCTGGAACGGCAGCTTCCGCTCGGGCATCAATTACACGCCGACGATCAATCAGGACGTGAACGGTGACAGCTACGGCAACGACCGCGCGTTCATTTACGATCCGGCCACGGTGACGGATCCGGCGCTCAGGGCCGGTCTCGAGAACCTGCTGGCTACCGGTACCCGCGAAGCCGTGTCCTGCCTGCGTAGTCAGTTGGGGCAGTTCGCTGCACGCAATTCGTGCACGAGCCCGTGGACGATGCAGGGCAACCTGAACATCTCGTTCAACTCGCTCAAGATCGGCTTGCCGCAGCGCGCCAACCTGCGTCTGCAGATTGCCAATCCGCTCAACGGTCTTGATCGCCTGATTAACGGTGAGTCCGGCCTGAAGGGCTGGGGTGCCAACCCGAGCCCGAGCGGTCAGCTGCTGTTCGTTCGCGGCTTCGATGCCGCCTCGAACACCTTCAAGTACGAAGTGAACCAGCGCTTCGGTTCGACGCGCCCGGCGCAAACCACGCTGCGCTCAACGCCGATGTCCATCACGATGTCGATGAGCGTCGATGTGGGCCCCACGCGCGAACAGCAGCAGTTGTTGCAGCAGCTCGACCGTGGACGCTCGCGGGCCGGGAACAAGCCGACGTTGCAGCAGCTTCGGGCAACGGCGACCTCCGGGATCATCAACCCGATGCAGCAGCTGCTGCAGCAGGCGGATACGCTCAAGCTTACCCGAAAGCAGGCCGACAGTCTTGCCACGCTGAACCGGTACTTCGTGCTCCGCTCCGATAGCATCTGGAACCCGGTCACCAAGTTCCTATCCGAGCTGCCCGAGAAGTACAACCACGATGCCGCGTACGGCCGCTACAAGGACGCCCGCGAGCAGACCGTCGACATGCTGATCAAAATCGCGCCAGGCATCAAGAGCATGCTCACGCCGGAGCAGTACCGCGTGCTTCCCACCTCGGTCGCGAGCTTCCTCGATAAGCGCACGTTGCAGGGGCTGCGCTCGGGTACGGCTGGCGGGAACCAGTTCGGTGGCGGTATGGGTGGCGGTTTCGGTGGTGGCGGTGGCGGCCGAGGAGGCAACTAATCATGACTGACCTGACGAATCGAAATTTCTCTCGACTACAGAGCACTACTCGCATGAGCATGTCGCGTACGAAGTCGGCGGCGTGGACGATGGTTGGCGTGTCGATCCTGGCGGCCACCGCATCGACTGCGTCGGCGCAGGTTTCGCCGGAAACGCCGTCCACATCAACCGTCCCTGTTCGCGACGTCACCGCGCCGCTGGCGAAAGCCACGCGCCCGATCGGCGGCGCGAATATGCTGCGCGCACTGCCCGACGGGTCGATCTTTGTGAACGACGTGCAGCGGCGCCAGCTGCTGCGCTTTGACCCGACGCTGCAAAATGTCGTGGTCGTGGCCGATACCGCGCCCGGCGCGCTGATGCCGTACGGCCAGCGTCCGATCGGCATGTTGCCGTACCTCGGCGACTCCACGATCGTGGTCGATCCGGCCACGCTGTCGATGGTCGTGCTCAACAAGGACGGCAAAACCGTTCGTGTGATGGCGTCGCCGCGTACCAACGACGTCAACACGCTGGCCAACATGAACCTCGGTTCGCACGCCTTCGACCAGCAGGGGCGTCTGTACTATCGGCAGGGGAGCGCCGGTGGTGGTCCCGGTGGCGGCGGCATGGGGGCGATCTTCGGCGGCGGCAACGACCGTGGTGGTGGTGGCGGTGGTCGGCCGGGCGGGCAGGGCGGAAACACGCAGCCGAATCGTGGTGGCGGGCAGGCGCGGTCAGCCGGTGATGATCCCGCGTTCAGCAGTCGTGGTGGCGCGCAGCCGTTCGGCGGGCCGGGCGGTCGCGGCTTCAATCCGCAGAACCAGCCGGATTCGGTGCCGATCGTTCGCGTCGACTTCGACACGCGGAAGGCGGATACGGTCGCGTTTGTGAAGGTGCCCAAGAACGAAACGCAGATGACGCGTGGCGACGACGGCAGTATGAAAATCACCGTCAAGATCAACCCGCTGCCACAGGCCGATGATTGGGCGCTGTTGAACGACGGCACGGTCGCGATCATGCGCGTACTCGACTTCCACGTGGACTACTACCGTCCCGATGGATCGCATGTGGCGTCGGAGAAGCTCCCGTTTGACTGGAAGCGCATCACGGACGACGACCGCGCGAAGCTGGTGGATTCGCTGCAAACGCTCGCCAAGGCGGCCAGTGAGCGCGCCGCCGGAAACGGGGGTGGCGGTGGTGGCTTCCGCATTGCCTTCGAACCGGTGGCTGCTGAGCGGTTGCCGGACTACTACCCGCCCATCCGTGCCGGCACGACATTGGCCGACTTTGAAGGCAACCTGTGGGTGCTCCCTGCCACGTCGAATCTCTCGGCGCAGCTCGCCTCGCAGTTCATGGGGGGCCGTGGTGGGGCTGGAGGCCCTGGTGGACCTCCAGGGGCTGGTGGTGCGCCTGGTGGTGCTCCCGGTGCGCCCCGCCGTGCCGCGGGCGACACCACGCGCGGCATTCCTGCCGCCGCGATGGGGATGATGGCGGCGATGATGAACCAGCCGCCGCTCGTGTACGACATCATCAACCCCTCGGGCAAGATGATCGAGCGCGTGAAGCTGCCCGCCGGACGCCAGCTCCTCGGCTTCGGCCCGAACGGTGCGATCTTCCTCGGTGCGCGCGATGGCCGACAGATCATCGTCGAAAAAGTGATGCGGAAGGAGTAAGGTTTCGCGCCGCGCGACCGCAGGTAGAACAAACCGCCCCCGGAGCATCGTGCTCTGGGGGCGGTTTGTCTTTCAGCAGATACCGAATAAAACCAGCTTAGCCCTTCGGGCCCGCGCCGAGAATTGCCGGTGAGACCGCCGCACCGAACTTCGTGATGTTCTCGCGGAACATGCCGGCCAGCCTGCTCGCCTGTGCATCATACGCAGCACCGTCGGCCCACGTGCTGCGTATGATGCACAGGCGCCGTTTGTGTCTGG
>JBBQAK010000270.1:0-5476 GCA_038316215.1 Gemmatimonadales bacterium
ATAGGAATCAGTGCCAAATGCTGTCCGTTCATCCACCCCAGTTTCTTGGTATCGAAAATCGCCGCTTTCGCATGCAATCCATGCACGCTGAAGCGCTCGATCAGCTCGGGCATCAGCATCACCTCGATGTCGTCACCCGGCGACCAGCCCAGCAGCGCCAGGAAATTGAGCATGCCCTGCGGTAGAAAACCGAGATGCTGATAATCTCCCACGGCCGTCGCGCCATGACGCTTCGACAGCTTCTTGCCGTCGCCGCCATGAATCATCGGCACATGCCCGAACTGCGGGACGTCGGCGCCGAGCGCCCGGTAGAGCAGGATCTGCTTCGGCGTGTTCGAGATGTGATCGTCGCCGCGCATGACGAGGGTGATACGCATCGCGATATCGTCGGACACGACCGCCATGTTGTACACCGGCGTGCCGTCGGAACGGAGGATGATAAAATCCTCGATGTCCTTATTCGGGAACGCGATGCGCTCATGCACGAGATCGGGCCACTCGGTATAGCCGTCGGGCACTTTGAAACGGATCGCGTACGGCTCGTTGCGCGCGAGTTTGTCGGCGATCTCGGCGTCGCTCAGCATGGCCGTGTCGCGATCGAAGCGGTACGACTCGCCGCGGGCCTCGGCCTCGTTGCGCAGGCGCTCGGTCTCCGATGGCGGCGTGAAGTCGCGGTAGGCGGCGCCGCTATCGAGGAGGCGGTGGGCGTCGGCGTAGTGCCGCTCCACGTTGGCTCCTTGGTACACGACCTCTTCGTCCCATGTCAGGCCGAGCCACTCGAGCCCCTCAAAAATGGCGCGAGTGCTTTCGTCGGTGCTGCGGGCGCGATCGGTGTCCTCGATGCGCAGCAGGAAATCGCCGTCGAACTTCTTCGCGTAGAGCCAATTGAAGAGGGCCGTACGCGCGCCGCCGACATGCAGAAAACCGGTCGGTGACGGAGCGAAGCGAACACGGGGACGCTTCACGATGGACTCAGACGACGACATAAGCGCAGCAGACCGAAGAATCGGGAACGCAACAGGATTGGGTATAAAAACAACGCGGGCCCGCTGGCAGTGCAGCGGACCCGCGCAGCGGAGAGGGCGGGATTCGAACCCGCGATAGAGGTTGACCCCCTATGCCGGTTTAGCAAACCGGTGCCTTCAGCCTCTCGGCCACCCCTCCCAAGCATGCCGACGGTGCCCGAGGGCAGCGGTGCAAGCCAGTTCTACTCCAGACCAGCAATCTGACCCGGAGACGCCCCGGGGTCAACCGGTCGCGTCATCGTCAGCTTCCACGAAATTTTCCCGGAAACCTGTCGGCGCGGCCCTTGCACTACTCGAGCGCGCCGTCCGTTTTTCGTCCGTTTCACGCCCATTCAGGGAGCTCTTGATGTCGAAATCCGCCAAGGTACATACCCAGTTCCATACGCGTATCGCGCTCCCAGCCGACACGCGCGCAGCGATGGGGATGATCCTCAACGATCGTCTCGCCGACTATCTCGATCTCGAGCGGCAGGCCAAGCAGGCCCATTGGAATATTCGTGGCGCCCGCTTCCAGCAATTGCACGAGTTGTTCGACGCGACGGCCGCGCTCGCGGTCGGCTGGTCCGACGAAATCGCCGAGCGCGCCGGGCAGCTTGGCGTGTCGGCGGAGGGCACGTTACAGGTGATTACCGAGCGGAGCCGCTTGCCGAAGGCGCCGCTCGTGGCGGACCACGCGGACGACTGGGTCCACGTGGTGGCGGAAGCGCTGGCGTTCTGCGCGAACGCCGCCCGGGCCGATATCGAGGAGGCTTCGGCGGCCGATGACGCGATCACGGCCGACCTCCTCACGCGCATTACGAGCGAGACGGACAAGCAGCTCTGGTTCGTGGAATCGCACCTCGAACCAGTGCCTCAGTAACTCGCGCTACTTGCCGGCGGCCTTGAGCACCGAGTCACGCTTCGCCTTGAACTCGGTGCCAGGCTTCCAGGTCGGCCACACGCTGCCGTTGGCCACGCGATAGCCGACCTGCAGGAGCACCTGCGTGTCTTCCACCGCGCCGGAGAGATCCCAATCGGGCTTTACTTCGTCGCTGGGCTTGTGATAATCCCGCGACGTGTACTCCTCGCGCTTGGTCATGCCGTACGTGGAGTCCTTGCCCACGAATTGGACCCCGGCTTCGGTGTAGAGCGCGGGTACGCCCTGCTTGGCAAACTCGAAATGATCCGAGCGGTAAAAGAATCCCTTCTCCGGTTCCGCATCGGGTGCGATCACGCGTCCCGCCGGACGGATCACGTCGGCCAATACGTCATCGAGCGTGCTGTTGCCCAGGCCGATCACCGTGACGTCCTTGGTGCGACCCCACTGGCTGAACCCGTCCATGTTGATGTTGGCGAGTACGTTAGCCAGTGGTACCGGCGGATTCGCGGCGAAATACTTCGCGCCGATCAGCCCTTTCTCTTCACCGGTCAGCGCGACGAACATGATGGAGCGCGCCGGCTTCGTGGGCAGCGCGCTGAACCCCTTCGCGATCTCCAGCAATTGCGCCGTACCACTGGCGTTGTCCAGCGCGCCATTGAAGATCTGATCGCCTTTGATCGTGGTGTCGCGACCGAGGTGGTCCCAGTGCGCGCTGTAGATCACGTACTCGTTCTGGCGCGCGGCGTCACTGCCTTGAAGCGTGGCAACCACGTTGCGGGACTCGACCCGACGCGTGGTGTTGCTGATGTGAATCTTGGCGCTCGCGCCGAGGGGCACTGGCGTGAAGTCCTTACGTTTTGCGGCGGCCTTGAGCGAGGCGAAATCTTTCCCGATGGCCTTGAGTAGCTCTTCGGCCTTGGGCTGTGTGATCCAGCCTTCTACCTTCGTGCGCGTCGTGTTGCCGTCGGCGGTAGCGATGTCGAACTGCTCGAGGGCGGCGCTGCCACTGAGCACTTCGAACGGATAGCCCGCGGGCCCCGTCTCGTGAATGATGAGCGCACCGGCGGCACCCTTCGCCGTCGCGATCTCGTACTTGTAGGTCCAGCGACCGTAGTACGTCATCGCGTTTCCCTTGAACATGGTGCTGTCGAGCTTCGTGCTGTCGTTCGGATCGGCCACCGCCGGATCGTTCACCAGCATCACCAGCACTTTCCCTTTCACATCCACGTTCTTGTAGTCGTTCCAACCGTACTCGGGAGCATCAACACCGTAGCCCACGAATACCATTTCGGCGTCGACATCGATCACCGGCACTTCATGGCGCGTGCGAGCGATGAAGTCGGCGGGGAACGACAGCGGCATCACGCGTGAGCCGATGCGAAACGACGCTTCCGGTTTGCCCGTGATGCCGGCGAACGTGGCCTTCTGCACGAAGGAGCCATCGGGCATGCCGCCTTTGAGCCCCATGGCGGTGAACTGCCGCTGGAGATAGGCCACGGTTTTCTCTTCGCCCGGTGTGGCCGGTGCGCGACCCTCGAGCGAATCGTCGCTGAGGGCCTTGGTGTGGGCCATGAGGCCGTCGGCCGTGATCGCGGCGAGGGCGGGCGCCAGCGCCGTGTCGGCGACGCCGGCGCCAGCGGACGCCGGTGCCTTGTCGCCAGAGGTGCAGGCCGCGAGCGACGCGGTCAGTACGAGGGCGAGCGCACGTGCACAACGCGAAGGGCGGCCGAGCCGCGGAAGCAATGAAATGTCCATCGGCCAATCATGGCGCGCGCGGCCGAGAGCGTCCAGTCGAACGCTACCAGTCGAGCCGCGTGATCTTGCCGCCGCCGCCCACGATCCAGGCACTCGTACCGACCGCACTCACGCCGGTGGTGAGCGCATTCGTGAGCGTGCGCCACGTGCGCGCCGCGTCGCTGGTAATGAACGCGCCGCCGTAGCTGGTGACCACGGCCGTTTCGCTGCCGGCGCCGGGCACCCACGCCACCCCTACCAGCGCACCGGGAAGTGGCGGCCGTGTGCGGAGTTCCCAGGTGCGGCCGGCGTCGGTGGTGATGCCGACCACCGCCGTGGAGGAGTCGGTGCGCAGGCGGTTGATATCCGCGGCCACCACCATGCCGGTCTCGCCGTCCTTGAAGGCGAGCCCCGTGAGTCCGGCTGCGGTGCCGCGCGTGAATGGCGTATTCTCAACGTCCCACGTCCGTCCGCCATCGCGACTGCGCAGCAGCCGCGCGCCCGGCGAACCGGTGGCGATGAAGACGGTGCGCGCATCTCCATGCACCACACATAAACCGCTCGCCGCGAAGGCGCCTTCACCCGGAAGTGGCGCCGGCACCACCGAAGGGGCCAGCGTCCGCCACGACACCCCGTCGTTCTCGGTGAGCAGAATGTTGGTCCGTCCACCCGACGCATCGCTGAAGGCCACGCCGGTGCGGCCCGATCCACTGCCGAACGAGATACAGTCGTAGAACGCGGCGGTGTCGGGGTTCATGAACTGCAGCGTCCATGATGCGCCGCCATCCGTGGTGCGATAGATGCGCGACTTGGCACCGCTGCCCGCCGACATGATCCAGGCGGTGTCGGCATCGATGGCGTGGACATCGCGAAACTCGAGCGAGTCGCCACTCGCGGTGGGACGCGCTTCCCACGTGTCACCGCCGTTCATGGACCGGAGCACCACGCCGCCGTGCCCTGAGGCCCACACCACGCGCTCAGAGACCGCATGGACCGCTTGCAGCAGCATGGACGTGCCGCTGGTCTGCTCCGTGATGCGCACGGCGGGGGCGAGCGTCGCGGACTGCGCGAGCACCGGGCCGGCGCAGAGCGCGATCGATAAGGCCGCTCTCGCCAGTACCGGCAGCCGAGCGCGCGCGAGCAGAAACCGAGGCATAGACGGCACCGTGACTGCGCAGGAGATGTTCACTTCGGATACGGCGTAGGTGAGATTCGAACTCACGGAACCCTTTCAGGTTCGGCGGTTTTCAAGACCGCTGCCTTAAACCACTCGGCCACCACGCCTTCATGTCGCCCGACGTATACGCCGTCGACCTCACGGAAGAAAATGGCGGGGGCCCCACGTGGGCAACCCCTGATCGGTACCCGATACGTCCAATGTGCGTGATGCGCCCACGGTCCGTTGTACGCCACGCAGGCCAATAGTGAGGCGCCGGTGAGCCTCCGGGCCGTCCAGCAACAGTACGGGGCGCTGGCGGGCAGCTACGACCAGCGGTGGGCCCGCTATGTGGCTGCCTCCACGAAGCTGGCCAGTGAGCGGCTCACGCTGCAGCCGGGCATGCGGGTGCTCGACGTGGGCTGTGGTACCGGTGTCCTGCTGGAACAGCTTCGGGCGCGGATGCCCGACGCACGGTTGCTTGGCCTCGATGCCACGCCCGGAATGCTCGTCCACGCCCAACAACGGTTAGGGCCACACGTACCCCTCGTCGAGAGCAGCAGTGAGGCACTGCCGCTGCCCGACCGGAGCGTCGAGGCGGTCGTGTGTACCAATGCGCTGCACTACATGGCCGACGCATCGCGCGTACTGTGTGAAATGCACCGGGTGCTGACCCCCGGCGGCACGCTGGTGCTCGTGGAC
>JBBQAK010000471.1:0-2354 GCA_038316215.1 Gemmatimonadales bacterium
GTCCACCGCCGGCCTGGTGTTCAAGGGATCCGGGTTCTACATCACCGACTACGGCAAGGACGGTAAAAAGGACCAACGCACGAGCGGAGGGTCCTCGTCTGCCGACAGCGCCACGAAGGGTGATACCAAGAGCGACACCAAGAGCGACACCAAGAGCGATAGTAAGAGCGAGTCGAAGCCTTCGACCAGCACGCCCTCATCGTCTTCGTCCGACTGATGCGACCCTGCGTCGCGTTTCCTTTCACAACACCCACGACTCTGTGACTCACGCCGACGCTCTGCGCACCGAGCTCGCACGCGCCGCGCGCACGCTTGGTGCGCCCGACGACGTTTCTCCGATTCTCGAACGGCCGCGTGATCCGTCGTTCGGTGATTGGGCGACCAATCTCGCGATGACGCTCGCGAAGCCGCTCGGCAAGAAGCCGCGCGAGATCGCTGAAGCACTCATTGCCGCCATGGACAAGACCAGTGTCGGCGTAACGGCTGCCGAAATCGCTGGTCCGGGCTTCCTCAACTTCCGTCTCGATCCCGGATTCCAGGCGCGCGGACTGCTCACGATTCTCGAGTCACCCGACACCTTCGGACGGCTCGACATCGGCAAGGGCGAGCGCGTGGTCGTGGAGTTCGTCTCCGCCAATCCGACCGGCCCGCTGCACGTGGGCCATGGTCGTCAGGCCGCACTCGGCGATGCGATCAGCACGCTGCTCGAGTATACCGGTTGGCGCGTTGATCGCGAGTTCTACTACAACGACGCCGGCGCGCAGATCGCAAACCTCGCGAAAAGCACGCAGGCGCAGGTGCGCGCCATTGGCGGCGCCCCGCTCGAGATCCCCGAAGGTGGGTATCACGGTGATTACATCCGTGAAATCGCTGAGCGGTATGTGGCCGAACACGCCGACGACGCAGCCGGCCACGATCTCGCCGCCATGCAGGCCTTCGCGGTGGCCGCGCTGCGCCACGAGCAGGATCTCGACATGCAAGCATTCGGCGTCAAGTTCGACACGTATTACCTCGAAAGCTCGCTCTATACCGACGGCTCGGTCAACAAGACCGTCGACGGGCTGAAGCAGTCGGGCCACACGTACGAAGAAGAAGGCGCGCTGTTCCTGCGCACGACCGACTTCGGCGACGATAAGGATCGCGTGATGAAGAAGAGCGCGGCCAAGGGCGGAGACTACACGTACTTCGTGCCCGACGTCGCGTATCACGTCACCAAGTGGGAGCGTGGCTACCATCGCGCGATCAACGTGCAAGGGGCCGACCACCACAGCACGATCACGCGCGTGCGTGCCGGCCTGCAGGCGCTCGATATCGGCATTCCCAAGGGCTATCCCGATTACGTGCTGCACCAGATGGTGACGGTCATGAAGGGCGGCGAGGAAGTGAAGATCTCCAAGCGCGCCGGCTCGTACGTCACCGTGCGCGACCTCATCGACGAAGTCGGTCGTGATGCCGTCCGCTATTTCTATCTCATGCGGAAGGGCGACTCACAGCTGGTGTTCGACGTCGATCTCGCACGGAGTCAGTCGGAAGAGAACCCCGTGTACTACGTGCAGATGGCGCACGCCCGTATGTGCGACATCTTCCGCGTCGGTGAAATCGACGCCACCACGGTCACCGGCGACGGCGTCGATCTGGGTGTGTTGTCGGAACCGGCCGAACAGGAACTCGTGAAGCAGCTGCTCGATTTCCCGGCCACCGTCAAGGGCGCCGCCGACAATCTCGAGCCGCATCGCATCGCCGCTTGGTTGCTCGAAACCGCGCGGGCGGGGCACACGTGGTACCACAAGCATCATGTCCTCGGAGAACCCGAGGCGATTACGCGCGCGCGACTCGTACTCGCTCGTGCCACGCAGCTCGGCATCGCCGCCGGCCTGCGCATTCTCGGACTGTCCGCGCCGGAGCGCATGTGAGCAGCTTCCCCAGTACCGCCAGTCAGGTACTCGTCGTCGGTTCCGTGGCGCTCGACTCGGTCGAGACGCCGTTCGGTCGAGCCGATGATGTGCTCGGCGGATCGGGCACCTACTTCTCGTCGTCAGCGTCGCACTTCGCGCCGGTGCAGCTCGTGGGTGTGGTCGGCGACGACTATCCCGTACACCTGCTGCAGCCGCTCGCCGACCGCGGTGTCGATCTGGCCGGACTCGAAAAGGTGAGCGGCTCCAGCTTCCGCTGGCGGGGACGCTATCGCCATGATCTCAACTCGGCCGAAACGCTCGAAACACACCTCGGCGTGTTTTCGAACTTCCGCCCGAACATTCCAGAGCAGTTCCGCAAAGCGCCGTTCGTGTTCCTCGCGAACAACGATCCGCGCCTGCAGCTCCAAGTGCTCGAACAGGTTGAGAAGCCGCGCCACG
>JBBQAK010000295.1:0-5033 GCA_038316215.1 Gemmatimonadales bacterium
CCGTAGCCGTCGGCCACGTAGGCCTCGCCGGCCTTGGTGTCGAAGGTGATCTTGGCCACGCGACCAAAGTGCGTGCTGTCGTTGCTGGCCGAACCCTGGCCGGGTGTGCCGATCTGCTGCAGGAACTTGCCCTCGTGCGAGAACTTCAGAATGTGCGAGTCAGTGGGTCCGTTGCCACCGATCCAGATGTTGTCCTTGTCGTCCACCGCCACGCCGTGATTGGAGCCGGGCCACACGTAGCCCTCGCCCGGTCCGCCCCAACCCTTCACCAGATTCCCATCGGGATCGAACTCGAGAATCGGCGGGGCCGACGCGCAGCATTCACCGATCGGTGGCTTCGCGTTCATGCCCGCTTCTGTGCGCTGATTCAGCGTCGAGTCGCCGCGGTGAATGATGAACACGTGGTCGCGACTGTCGACGCCGACGCCGATCACCGAGCCCAGAATCCAATGATTGGGCATCGGCTTCGGCCAGACAGGATCGACTTCAAACCGTGGGGCCTGTACGAGCTGCCGGTCGGTGGCCCGAAGCGACGCTTGCGCGATACCCAGGGCACCGATCGTCAGGATCAGGGCCGTCCAGCGCAGCGAATTGCGCTTCCTCGTCATCAGTATCTCCATCAGGGGTAGGACCCCGTGTGGATTCCGGGGCGGGATGGTATGTTCGTGCAATTGCGGCGCCGCCGCGAATACCTCCTTAGTAACGCGCCTCCTCCCGCCTGTCCAGAGAAACGCCGCCCGCTTCGCGATGCCCTTTCTGTTTCCGCTGCTTGCTCTGCTATTGATCCTCGTGCCCGGACGTCGTGCGCATGCGCACGAGATCCCGGCCAGCGTGGCCGTACGCACCTTTGTGAAGGCGGACGGGGCGCGCGTGCGAGTGCTGGTGCGCGTGCCGCTGGCAAGCATGCGTGATGTGTCGTTCCCCACGCGTGGTGCGGGGTTGCTTGACGTGGCACGGGCCGAGCCGACGCTGCGTGATGCGGCGCAGCTGTGGGTTGCTGACGGCCTGCGCCTGCGGGTCGGTGATCGCACGTTGGCGGCACCGCAGGTCGTGGCCGTGCGGGCGGCGCTGCCCAGTGATCGCGCCTTCGATGCGTACGCCACCGCGCTGGTGGCGGTGCAACACGCCCCCTTGCCGGCCGAGACCGACATTCCGGTAGGCCAGGTGATGCTCGATGTGTTGCTCGACGTATCGACTGCGGGCCTCGTGGTGGGCGATGACGCCGATCTCGTGCTGGAGCCTCGGTGGGCGCATCTTGGCGTCCGCACGACCACGGTGGTGTCGCTGGTGCTGAGCAACGGAGACACGCGGGTGATCACGTTCGATGGCGACCCGGGCGAGGTCCGGCTCGACCCGCGCTGGTGGCATGCGGCGTGGCGGTTCGTGCGCACGGGCATGGCGCACATGTTCAGCGGTATCGACCATCTGCTGTTCGTGCTGTGCCTGGTGCTGCCCATTCGCGCGATGCGTCCGCTGGTCGGCGTCGTTTCGGCCTTCACGATTGCGCATTCCATCACGCTGGTGTCGTCGGCGATGGGCTTCGCGCCCACGGCACTTTGGTTTCCACCGTTGGTGGAAGTGCTGATCGCGGCGTCCATTGTGTACATGGCGCTCGAGAACATCGTGGGGGCGCGCGTACAACGTCGCTGGATGATTGCCTTCGCGTTTGGCTTGGTGCACGGCTTCGGATTCGCCACGGCGCTGCGCGACCAACTGCAGTTCGCCGGCTCGCATCTGCTCACGTCGCTCGCGGCATTCAATGTGGGCGTGGAACTCGCGCAGTTGGCCGTGTTGGCCGTGTCCGTGCCCATCCTTCGCTGGGTCTTCGCGCGCGCCGTGCCGGAGCGCATGGGCGTCATCATTGCGTCGGCGTTCATCACGCACGAAGCGTGGCATTGGTTGCTCGAGCGCGCCTCCACGCTGCGCACGTACCGGTTGACGCCGCCGGTGTTCGATGCGCTCTTTGTGGCGGATGTGCTCCGCGGAGCGATGGGTGTGTTGATCGTGATCGGTGTGGCGTGGGGAATTTCCGGGGTGATGCGTCGCCTATCGGGCGCGCGTGCGGTCTCGAAGGCGGCGTCGAGCGCCGTGATCGGCCTGCTGCTGGCCCTGACGGGCTCAATGCTCGCGCCGCGTACGAGTTCCGCGCAGGCGCTCAAGTCGACGACGCAGGGCGTGTACACGGTCGCCCAAGCCACGAAGGGCCGGAGCGTGTTCAACGGCGCGTGCCTCGGCTGCCACACTACCGCTTCACATATGGGAGTGGCCTTCGAACTGCGATGGTTCGGACGTCCGCTGTCGGAGTTGTACGGCTATCTCAGCAACCTGATGCCGAAGTCGGCGCCTGGGACGCTGACCGAAGAGGAGTACGTGTGGGTGACCGCTTATATCCTCAAGCTGAATGGCATGCCGGCCGGCAAGGTGGAACTGAACGCCGAGCCGGCGTGGCTGAAGGCGGTGCGCATCGATGCCGCACCGAGCAATGCGCCGAGCAATGCGCCGGCGTCGCTGGAAGATGGTTGGGAAGTACGCAGTACAGTACGCAGTGAAACGCGCTCGTTCAGACTCGTCCCGCAGTTTTGACGGAGATCACATGATGCAACGCAGGACCAGACGGCTCGCCGGCTTTGCGCTTGTCGCGGGCGCCGCAGTAGTTGGCGCCACGTTCACGCGCGTCGCCCCTACGGTGGCGCAACAGGGCAGTCCACTCGTGCGCGGCAACGCGTATGGCGAATGGCGGCATTGGGGCGCCGACCAGTGGAGCACGCGCTACTCGCCGCTCGAACAGGTGAACGCCGGCAACTTCGACTCGCTGCAAGTGGCGTGGGAGTGGAAGGCCAGCGCGTTCGGCAAGGACGAGTATTATCGCACGACACCGATCTTCGCGAACGGTCGTCTGTTCACCGTCGCCAGCACGCGTCGCGTGGCCATGGCGCTCGATCCGGAAACCGGTGAGACGCTGTGGATGTACCGACTCGACGAAGGCATCCGCTGGCAGAAGGCCCCGCGTCAGTTCGCTGGTCGCGGTTTGTCGTACTGGACCGATGGCCGCATTGAACGCGTGCTGCTGGTCACGCCAGGTTATCACCTGATCTCGCTCGACGCCAAGACGGGTAAGCCCGACCCGATGTTCGGTAAGAACGGTGTGGTGGACTTGATGGACGGCCTCGGCTATCCGCTCGTGCCACTGGCTGTTGATGACTCGGGCCCGCTGATCATTTCCGACGCGGCGCCGATGCGCAAAGCGAAGCCGGGGGAAACGTGGGAAATGGTGAAGAAGATCGGTGCCGACGGCACGGTCGGACTCGATCCCGCCGCCGGGCAGATCGCGGCGAGTTCACCGCCGATGGTGGTCGGCAATATGCTCGTGGTGGGCAACTCGTCCATTCACGGCTACTACCCGATTCGTACGCACAACGTGACGGGCACCATTCGCGGCTTCGACATCCGCACGGGTCGTCAAGCGTGGAAGTTCAACCTCGTGCCGCAGCCCGGTGAGTTCGGCGCCGACACGTGGAAGAACGGTTCGAAGAACGGCACGAAGGGTGTGGGCAAGAACGACGCGTGGGCCCCGTACGCAGCCGACGAACAGCTTGGACTCGTCTACATCCCCGTGGGAATGCCGCTGATGGATGAATACGGTGGGCATCGCCCCGGCAACAACCTGTACGGCAACTCGCTCGTCGCACTCGATGCGAAGACGGGCGTACGGAAGTGGCACTTCCAGATGGTGCACCACGACATCTGGGACTACGACGCGCCGATGGCGCCGAACCTGATGGACATCACGGTGGACGGGAAGCCGCGCAAGGTGATCGCGCAGACGACCAAACAGGGCTGGGTGTATACGTTCGACCGCGCCACGGGTGAACCCATCTGGCCGATGGTGGAAACGCCGGTGATGCAGAGCGACGTGCCGGGTGAAGTGTCGTCGCCCACGCAGCCGATTCCGAGCAAGCCCGCCGCGTACTCGCAGCAGGGCCTCGTGGAGGCCGACCTGATCGACTACACGCCGGCCATCAAGGACTCGGCGCTCAAAATGGCGAAGCGGTGCCGCATGGGACCCTACTACATCCCGCCGGCTGCGGCGGATGGAAAGGGCAGCACGGGATTCAAGTGCTCGTGGTACGCGCCTGGCGCGAGCGGCGGTGTGAACATCGACGGTGGCGCCACGGTGGATGTGGAAACCGGTATGCTGTACGTGGCGTCGATCACGGGCATGAGCACGACCCAGCTCCAGAAGGATCCGTGCTCGGAATTCGATTATAGCTCGCCGCGAAACAGCTGCGGCCTGCTCGGCGCGCTACCGGCGCCGCCGGGATACGAAGGCCCCGTGCGCGAGCGCGGTGGTGACTTCGCCGCGCGCGCTGGGGGATCAATTATTGGTGGCGTGTCGATCGTGAAGCCCAAGGAATACGGTGGCATCACGGCGTACAACATGAAGAGCGGCGACAAGTCGTGGTGGGCGCCCAACGCCGGCATGCTCAAAGTCACGAGCCGTGATCCGTTGTTCGCCGGCGTCGCGCTGCCACCGCAGGGCGGTCGCGGACAGGCGCAGGCGATCACCACGAAAACGCTGCTGATTTATGGCACCGGCCGCAGTGGTGGTGCGCCGGGGGAAGCGCCAAAGCTGTACGCGCTCGACAAGGTGACCGGCAAGCAAGTCGGTGCCGTGGAAATCGCCTCAAAGACGACCGCGGTGCCGATGACGTTCCTGTATAAGGGACGGCAGTACATCGTGTTTGCGAGCGGCGCCGAAAACGAAACGCAGCTCACCGCGCTGGCGCTGCCGGTAAAGAAGTAGGCGGTAGCAGCACGACGGTCAAGCAAGGACAAACGCCCTTGGCAGAGCACTGCCAAGGGCGTTTGTCATGCGTGTGTTCGTTCTCGTCCACGTTCGACGACCAATACGTCCAGCCCCCGCCGGAACACTAGCACGCGCGTCAGAAGGATTGTGGACCAGTACAGATTCATGCCCACGACGACGAGCGGGAGAAACCAGAACGGGGCGCCGACCACGAGGCACACGATCA
>JBBQAK010000206.1:0-6991 GCA_038316215.1 Gemmatimonadales bacterium
CGCCACCCTCACGTCGGTGGGCGTTGTCCGTTGAGTTCGTCCCGGAGCGAAACCGGGCGCGGATCGTGATGTTGACTGCCGTCAGCCCAGCCGATAACGGTCGACGAAGCGTAAATCGATGTACGACTTGAGCCAGAGCGCAGGGCGGCCGCGAAACACGCGTCCCCTCCATCGCATGATGGCGCGGCCATCGGCCGTGTCGAGAATGGATAGGTAACTCTGCTGCGGTTGGTACAATGCCGCGCCACCGCGTGGGTCGCCCGCCAATGCCGCTCTCAGATTCTCCGCGAGCACCGGCCCTTCGCGCACGGCGTATACGCCAGCCTTGGGCACCCACGGATAGTCCCGCAGGGCAACACAATCGCCTGCCCCCCACACGGGAGCGCCGCCGGTTGAGCGCAATGTCGCATCCACTTCCCAGAACTGGCGTGCATCTTTCGGCAGATCGCTGTGGCGCGTGACTGCGACGGGTGCCGCGCCCCCAAGCCAGACGGTCACCGTTGACGGCACTGTGCGTCCGTCCGCAAGTCGCACGTCCTGAGCAGTCACCGATGTCGCCTTGGCATTCGTACGTACCTCAATCGAGCGGTTCCGCAGCGCACGCCCCACCGTCTGCTGCATCGCGGATTCGAACTCAGGAAGCACTTCTGGTTTGGCTTCGATCACGACCAACGGAAGGGATACGCCTGCGGCTTCGGCGCGCGCACGAATCGCGAACGCGATCTCCACCGCACCGCCACCGCCGCCGATAATGGCAATGGCGTCTTCGGAGTCGCTGCGCTCGCGAGCGCGCGTGATGGCGTGCTCGATGGCCCGAACGAGGGCCCTTGCGCGATTGAGAGGACGCGCCGTGAAGGCGTGCTCGGCGGCACCGGGTACGTCGCGCAAGCCGGACGGTTCGCTCCCCACATCGGCCGACACTAGATCGCACTCAAGCACGTCACCATTCTCGAGCGTGACCGAACGTCCATCGGCAGCCACGTCAACGGCGAATCCCTCTTGGAACGTCCCTCCCGCTGCCCGCGCCAGTCCATCGATATCGATGGCCAGCGCCGACTCCGTATAGGAGCCACGCACAAAACCTGGAATCATGCCCGTGTAGTGCGAATGCGCCGACGGCGAGATCACACGTATCTCCCCACCGGCAAAGTGCCGCTGTGCGGCTCGCCGCAACACCTCGATGTGCGCGTGGCCTCCGCCGAGGAGAACCAGCCGACGGTGATGATGGGCTGTCATGTGCCCGCTTCGTCTCCCCAGATCTCCTTCAGCCGCGTATCACGCCCGCAGCTCGAACGATAGAACTTGTAGCGCAGTGGATTCTTCGTGTAATAATTCTGGTGGTAGTCCTCCGCGGCATAGAACGGCGACGCCGCTATGATTTCCGTGGCGATTGGCTGCGTGAAGCGCGCGGCCACGGTGCGAAGCGACGCTTCGGCTTCCGCCCGCTGCGACGCATTCCGTGGATAGATGCCGCTGCGGTACTGACTGCCGCGGTCGCAGACTTGTTGGTTGCGCGCGAAGGGGTCGATGTTGTGCCAGAATACTTGCAAAAGACGGTCGTATGTCATCCGCGCGGGGTCAAACACGACCCGCATCGCTTCCGTGTGTCCGGTGCTACCGGCCGACACCTGTTCGTACGTGGGATTAACCACTGACCCGGCGGTGTAACCGCTAGTGGTGGAGAGTACGCCATCGAGCGTGTCGTACGGCGGTTCCATGCACCAAAAGCACCCGCCAGCGAACAGTGCAGTGTCGACGACCGCAGTGCCGTCCACCACGGCAGACGGCGCACGGTCCGTTCGCGCGTTGTTGTCACTCGGTCCACAGTTGACCAGCGCGAGCGAGAGCGCAAATAGCGCGAAGAGCCGTCGCATCGGTCAGCCTCTCAATTCGGGAAGTTGATCACCGGCCTGTACGAACCGCAACGCAATGCCGTTATTGAAGTACCGCTTGCCGGTGGGCCTCGGGCCGTCGCCGAAAATGTGTCCCTGGTGTCCCCCACAACGCGCGCAGTGATACTCGGTGCGTGGCCAGATGAGCTTGAAGTCCCGTTTGGTTTCCACATGCCCGGCAATGGGCTGATAGAAGCTCGGCCATCCCGTTCCGCTGTCGAACTTTGTGTTCGCCTCGAACAGTGGCGAATAGCACGCGGCGCACACAAACGTGCCATCCCGCTTTTCGCTGTCCAGCGAGCTGCTACCCGCCCGCTCGGTCGCTTCCTTGAACAGCACGTCGTACTCCGCGTCGCTGAGCACCTGTTTCCACTCCTCGTGCGGCTTGTCGAGCGTGCGGACGGCAACGCGCCCACCCGTCAGCGTACCTTCGGCTTCTTTGGACATTGTGGACTCTCCGGAGCAGGCGTTGAGCAGGGCCAGTGCAGTGCTCGGAAGGAATGCGAGCGGCGCGGCGGTAAAAAGAAACGTACGTCTGCGTGTGCGATTCACGATGCACTCCCGTGCTTCGAATGCGTGTACAATGCGATCCCATCGGTGTCGTGCCGAGTGATGAACAGGACGACGACCGGACACCATACCGCGCGGCGGGACGCGCAGTTCCGTGACGCGCCATGTTTCACTACATCTCCTTAGGCGCCGACGGATCCAGCAGATCCTCGGAGTCGTTCTTACGGCGCTCGCGCTCGATCTGATCGTCGATGTCGGTATTCCGTTTAGTGTCCACCACCGCGGTGATCTTGCCCGCGGCGACTTCGCGGGGTGGTATCGCGCTCGTAACCTCGGACAATGACGCCGCCAAGGCGCTCGGCGCCGTGAGGTTGGCCACCTCACGTGTGAGCGACGGTGAAAGCTGCAAACGGTAGATAGGCTCAGGCATATCCATATCGGCCGTTTCCAGCGCCAGCTTCACGGTGCGAATCGCTTCACTGCGCACAGAGAGGAAGTCGTGCGTACGCTGATCCACCCACGCGAAGTAGCGGATTTGTACATTGGAGTCCGCGAGTGATTCAATGAATGCGCGCGGTGGCGGCGTGAGCATCACGCCATCAAGTTCGGCGAGTTTCTGGGTGCCCAACGACATCGCCTCCAAGAGATCTTCCTGCACGCCTACCCCCACGTCGAACTCCAGTCGGCGACTTGGGTTGCGAGTGTAGTTGAGCATGACACTACTGAACACCAGCGCATTCGGCAGTCGCAGGTGATTACCATCCAAGGTCATGAGGATGGTGGCGCGAGATGTGAGCGCGATAACGGAGCCGCGATGCCCGTCGATGACCACGTCATCGTTGGGAGCGAACGGCTGACGGAGACTCATGAGGATCCCAGCCAGGTAGTTCTCGAGCGTGGATTTGAACGCAAAGCCCAACGCGATCCCGAGCACGCCGGCTGTTCCTAGTATCGCGCTCACGATAGCGGTCGCATTCAACAGGTCAAGTGCAATCACCAGGCCGATGATCAGTGCGCTCCACCGAGTCGTCGTCTGGGCCAGGTCTCGCAGGAACGGATTTCGCGATACCAGACGGTTGAACAGGGCGCGTCGCGACAGCCATCCTCCAACCATCCATGCTGCCCAGACCAGCAGCAGGGCGATCAGCAGCATAGGAAGTGCAATGAGCATCTGGTACAGCTTCTCTGTTAGACGAGACAGGAGAACCTGTAAGTCGAATCCGGATGTTTGCATGGCCGTTCGGCAGAAGAAGTTGGGAATGCGGCGAAGTGCTGATTCGGAGATTAGCGAGTGACGGCTGCCCAGTCGAGCTTGTCTCGACCATGCATCGTCGCGCGATCACACGGCTTCGCTGAGTGGTACAACCTCATCGATGAGCGTAGCGACGCCGATGGCGACTGCTCGTTGGTATTGCAGCGTGAACAGTCCGTCTGCATGCCGCGGGGTAGTGAATCGCAAGATTGGGTGCAGGACGCCGTGAAAGAGCCCAATCAACCATCGCGCGAGCAGTGACGCACAGGGCACCCGGTGCTGGCTGTACGGCACGTGCCGCGAGCACTCAAAGCGACACGATCGTGAAAGCGGCAACCACTGCGGGCTACGGCGCCGCTGTTCTAATGCAGGTGCATGCCGCAAGTCTGAACGCGATCGACAATATGCTGCGATCCGGCGATGTGAACGACTCGATGCCGCTTTCATTCCCCGTTGTCATGAGATGTGATGTGGCTGGCGCGGTGGTCGAGATCGGTACGGCGGTCCACACGTTCAAAGTGGGAGAGGCCGTGCTTTCCCGCTCCTCACGGGCTCGGGCGGTGTCGGCAGACTGGCAACACCGATCACCAAACACATGGGCGCCGATCAGGTGATTGCCTATGCGCGCCAGGCGCTCAAAGACGAGGTTGCCGACCTCGACCTCGTGTTCGACATGATTGGCGACGACACGCTAAAGCGCGCTTTCGCGACGGGCCGGTGGGGGAGGATCATTTCGATCACGGAGCAGGACCGCGATGGCCTTGCCGAACAGCACGGGGTGCACTTCGAAGCGCTCTTGATGAACCCCGATGGCGACATGTTGGCAGAGTCTGGCGCGCTAATTGCTCGACCTGTCGTTCGACCCGCTTTCGGTAAGCTCCCCGATGCGGGACGCCGACGCCGCGTATGCGCCTCTCGCAGCCGGTCATGCCGTCGGAAAGGTCGTCATCCGGCTCGTCGACTGCGACGAGTTCAGCCAATCAGGGAACTTCACGATGCCAGGTATTACCACGACGAATCCCGCGAATGACGCAACCATTGCCCGCTATGAATTCATGAGCGCAGAGGCGGCGTACATAAAGCTCGAAGCGTGTCACGTGGCCTTTCTGGATTGGCGGCAGAAGAGCCGTGAGGAGCGTGCACCGTACCTCATCGATCTGGCGAACGCGCTCCGCAAGCAGGCGAACGCCTTGGCCGATCTGATGACACAGGAAACCGGCAAATTGCTGACGGACGGTATGCGCGAAGTGGAGCTGTGTGCGCAGATCTTCGAGTACACGGCGCAAAATGGTCCGAGAGAACTTGCGGACGAAGTGCGTACCCATAGCGGTGGTAGAAAGCGGGGCATCGTCGCCCACATGCCAATCGGAGTCATCTATAGCATCCAGCCGTGGAATTTTCCGGTCTATCAGCCCGTGCGCGTACTCGCCGCCAACCTGATGGCTGGAAACGCGGTGATTCTGAAGCATGCCGCGCTGTGTACCGGCAGCGGCCTGATGCTGCGGGATGTGTGTCTGGAAGCGGGACTTCCCCAAGGGCTGTTCGACGTTGTGGTCATCGATCACGAGACGTCCGACAAGCTCATTGCGCACAAGCGGGTGCGTGGCGTAACGATGACCGGTAGTGATGATGCCGGACGGCACATCGGCCAGCAGGCGTCGAAGTATCTGAAGAAGGCGGTGCTGGAGCTTGGATCGAACGACGCGTACTTAGTGCTGGAAGACGCCGATGTCGAACTGGCGGTGAAAACGTGTGTCTCGGGGCGGATCTTCAACAACGGCGAAACCTGCGTGTCGGCAAAGCGCTTTGTGGTAACAGCGGCGGTGTACGACGAGTTCGTCAGCGCGTTCGTGGATCAGATGAAGGCCATCAAGATGGGCGATCCGACGGCGGAAGACACGCAGCTGGGCCCCGTTTCAAGTCGGGAGCAGTTCGATACGCTGGCGGAGCAAGTCGCGAAAAGCGTGGAGGGTGGTGCAGTGATCCTGTGCGGCGGCACACGGCCAACGGGCGTCGGGCAATACTTTCCGGCGACCGTCCTGGCCAATTGTCAGCCCGGGACGCCGGCATACGACGACGAACTCTTCGGGCCGGTTGCCTCGATCATCAAGGCCAAGGACGACGACGATGCCATGCGCATTGCGAATGACAGCCGCTATGGCCTTGGGGGCGGAATCTTCACCAAGGATGAGGAGCGGGCGGTGAAGCTCGCGCGCGACCATTTCGACACGGGTATGATCCGTATCAACTCGTTCGGGACGGCAGATCCGAACATGCCCTTCGGTGGCGTCAAGGATTCCGGGTTCGGCCGCGAACACGGTGGATTCGGAATGAAGGAATTCGTCAACACCAAGGCGATCTATCTTCCGTAGTCGCTGACGGCTACCGTTCCCACACCCGCAGTACGAGCTCCCGATAACTGCGCACACGTGACATGGCGCTGTCGGCCACGAACGACGCCACGGTTTGCACGAGCTGCGTGGTGTAGTAGCCCGCGACTGACGCCGGGTGAGACCCCGGACCGCCGAACCAGCTGCGCACGATCACACTCTGCGGCTGGCGTGGGAGGCGCGCCACGTACTGCGCATACGCCGCGAAGCGGCCGTCTCGGATGAGGTAGTCTTCCACGTTCGAGGCGTAGAGCACCGACAGCGATTCCCGCCGCTCGCGCAGCACCGTGGCAATGCGGGGCAACGTACTCGGACCCGAGAGATCGCCGACCACGGGAATCACGAGATGGCGGCGCTCGAGGGACTTCACCACCTGGAAGTCACGATCCCGTGCGAGGTAACTGGCGTGCCGGCCAGTGAGATCCTTCTCGGTCATGAGCTGGCCGAGCGTGGGATAGTACTCTCGTGGTGCGCGGCCAGTGCTGGTGAAGCGCAACGCCGGACCCTGCGCGATGAAGGTGCGATGGAATCGCTCGATGGTGGCGAGATCGCCGCCCGACAAGGCGAGACCGTACCGCGACACGCGCATGCGAACGTCGCGTACCGCCGCATCCGCGCTCGCAACGGTGGCCGCGGTGCGTGAGGCCCACGCCACGATGGAGTCGACGGGCTGGTCGCGCAGCGCGTCGATGTTGGACGGTACGGCGCGCCCGAGCCACAGCGCGACGTACTCGGTGCGGTTGCGCGCGTGCTCGAACAGTGCCTTGAATAACAGGTGGTGCAGCAGATTGTCGCGGCGGATATCGGCGATGAAGGCGATCGACGGATTTACGCGCGCGATCAGGCTGAAGTTCTGCTCCGGGCCAACGCCGATATACGCCCCACCACGCACTCCGAGCTTGTCGAGCGTGGTCAGCGGATGGAGATAGCTCGACTCGTTCGAGATC
>JBBQAK010000324.1:0-4690 GCA_038316215.1 Gemmatimonadales bacterium
AAGGCGATATCTTCTCCACACTGGTGGCACTTGCCGAAGGTCTCCGGCGACTTGTACAGGCGACGCAGGGCCTGATCGATGTGAAACAGGAATCGGCCTTCCTGCGACGCGAACAGGAACGCCTTCTCCCGTTCCATCGCGTCGGTACCCTGATCGGCCATATGGAACGAGTACGCACTGGTGTCGCCGTCGGCATCACCGTTAGGTCCGAATGCCTCTCCGTGATGCCCCAACTCCTTCAGCACGCGCTTGCGCTCTTCGAGCAACCGCTTCTCGAAATGCTGCAACTGCTTCTTGGGCATCGGCTTCGGCTTCTTCGTCTCTTTCCCGGTGTTGGATCCAGCCATTACGAACCTTCCTTGGTGAGCGCGAGGCGGATCGAACGTCCATCGACGTCCACCACCTGCGTCGCGGTCCACGTGGAACCGTTGCCATCTGCATGGAACGGCGAGCCAGCCTCCGTGCCCAGCAGCAATCGCACGGCGAGCACCTCGTCAGCGATCCGGCCACGGTGCGTGGCCACAGCGCCCTCCAGCTCCTCATCACCGGCGATTGCCACCGCGATGCGGTCACTTACATCCAGCTGCGCTTCCTTCCGGAGGCGCTGCACTTTGCTGATCACTTCGCGCGCCAATCCTTCGGCCCGAAGCTCGGGAGTGATCGTGGGATCGAGCGCCACGCCGTACCCGCCGTTCTCCTGAACCACGGCGGCACCCGAGGCGCGACGGATGATGGCGACGTCGTCGGGGGCAATCAAGCGCGGTACCCCCTCCACCTCGATCGTGACCGATTCGCCACCGGCCAGCTTTCGGATGAGCTCGACTGGCATGTCCGGCACGGCCGCGGCCACGAGCGGCGTTTCTTTTCCAAACTTTTTGCCGAGCGTGCGGAAATTGCCCTTCACCTCTAGCGACACCAAGGCGTCGGTCGAACTCACGAACTCCACCACCTTTACGTTGATCTCTGAGGCCAGCAGCGCACCCAGCGCCGACGCCGGTCCGGGGTTCCCCGGCACGACGCACTGCACCGACGGCAGCGGCTGACGCACGTTCACGTCGGCCACGTCACGGGCAGCACGGCCCAGCCCCGCCAGCGTCCGGATGTCATCCATGGCGGCTTCCAGCGTGTCGTCCACCGGCGTCGGGTTCAACCGGGTATACGACGCGAGGTGCACCGAGGTTCCGGTGAGAGCCCGGTGAACGGCATCGGTCATGAACGGCGCGAACGGCGCCAGCAGGCGGCAGGTTACGGCCAGCACTTCGTGCAGGGTCGCGAACGCCGCCCGGTTGTCGGCACTGTCGATTTCATAGAAACGGGCGCGCGACAGTCGCACGTACCACTTGGAGACGTCGTCGTCCATGAACTGCATCACGCGCCGCGACGCCAGGGTCGCGTCGTAGTTGTTGAGATGCTGATCGACTTCCGCTTCCACACGCGTGAGGCGCGACAAGATCCAACGATCGAGCGCCGGACGGTCGGCCACTGCCGGATCGCTCGCGGTCGGCGTCCACCCGAAGTTGGCGTACTGCGCGAAGATGCCGTTGTAGACGTTGCGAAACGTGAGCAGGAACCGCCCGGCCGTTTCGCGGATCGCGTTTTCGTCGAAGCGGCGCGGGACCCAGACCTGGCTGGTCGCGATGAGGAAGAGACGCACCGCGTCGGCCCCGTGACGTTCCAACACGTGCCACGGGTCGACGGTGTTGCCCTTGCTCTTGGACATCTTCTGTCCCTGCGCGTCGAGCACGAGGTCGTTCACCACCACGTGGCGATACGGCGCCGCCGTGCGATCGGCGTTGTTGGGCAGCGCATCGCCCAGCCCCGTCGCGATCGCAATCAGCGAGTAGAACCAGCCACGCGTCTGGTCGACGCCTTCGCAGATGAAGTCAGCCGGGAACTGCGCCGCGACTTTGTCGTGGTTCTCGAACGGATAGTGCCACTGCGCGAACGGCATCGAACCCGAATCGAACCAGGTGTCGATCACTTCCGGTACGCGACGCATGGTGCCCGTCCCTGACGGGGCCGGCCACGTGTACTGGTCGATGTGCGGCTTGTGGGGATCGAAATCGTCGGGCAGCGGCCGACCGATACGCGCGGCGAGATCGGCATAGCTGCCAATCACGTCGATTTCCGTGGCGTCCTCGTCGTTCACCCACACCGGGAGCGGCGTGCCCCAGTAGCGGTCGCGCGAAATCGCCCAGTCGACGTTGTTGGCAAGCCACTCACCGAAGCGGCCGGTTCCGATCTCGCTCGGATGCCAGTCCACGGCGGCGTTGCGCGCCATCAAGCTCTCACGCACCGCCGTGGTCCGCACAAACCACGAGCCGCGCGCGTAGTACAGCAGCGGGGTGCCGCAGCGCCAGCAGTGCGGATACGAGTGCGTGAAGGTGGTCGCCTTCCAGAGCACGTCGCGCGCGCGCAGCACCTCGATGATGCGTGCATCGGCCTGCTTCACGAACACGCCGCCCACTTCCGGCACATCATCCGTGAACTCGCCCCGCGCCGTCACCGGCTGCAGAAACGCCAGTCCATGACGCTGACCAGCCGCGTAGTCGTCGGCGCCGAAGGCCGGCGCCATATGCACCACGCCGCTGCCGTCTTCCGCGCTCACAAAGTCTTCCGTCACGATTACTTCATGACGGCCCTCGTCGGGATACGGCACCCAGTCCAACGGCCGACGATAGCGCATGCCCGACAGCTCCGCGCCCGTCATCTGCCCGGTCACGTCCCAGCGATCGGCCCAGTCGGCGCCGAGCACGCCCGGCACTCGCGCTTCGGCCAGGATGATCGTCCACTCCGCGCCCGTCTTCTTGCGCAGCTCGACGTACGTGAGCGTGGGATTCACCGCCAGCGCCGTGTTCGACACCAGCGTCCATGGCGTGGTCGTCCACACCAAAATGCGACGACGCTGCGCCGGCGCGTTGCCCTGCGCGTCAAGCAGATCAAGCGCCACGTACACGCTCGGATCCTCGACGTCGTCATACCCCTGCGCGACTTCGTGGCTGGACAGCGCGGTGCCACAGCGCGCACAATACGGCAGAATCTTGTGGCCGCGTACCAGCAGCGACTTCTCGTGCAGCGTGCGCAAGGCCCACCACACCGACTCCACGAAGTTGTGCGAGTAGGTGACGTAGGGATCGTTGTAGTCGAGCCAGTACGCCGTGCGCTGCGACAGCTTTTCCCAGTCGCCCCGGTATTTGAACACGCTCTCGCGGCAGCGACGGTTGAACTCCGCCACACCGGTCTGCTCGATCAACTGCTTGCCCCCAAGCTTGGCAATCTCCGACGGATCGACGCCTTGGCGGGCGGCTTCCTCACGCTGCAGTTCCTTCTCCACTTCGATTTCCACTGGCAGGCCGTGCGTATCCCACCCGGCCTTCCGCGGCACGAAGTACCCCTGCATCGCACGGTGGCGGCAGAAGAGGTCCTTGATCGTGCGCGAGAAGACATGGTGAATGCCCGGACGGCCGTTCGCCGTGGGCGGCCCCTCGTAAAACACGAACGGCGTGGCGCCGGCGCGCGCGGCCTGCGTCTGCTCGAACAGCTGCTCGGCGTCCCAGCGCGCAAGCAGTTCCTGCTCGAAGGCGTCAGCGCCCGAGTCGGGGAGAAGCGGATACGAAACGGAGTCCTGCGGTGCAGTCATGAGAGCGGGTAATTCGGAGCGTTCAGTCAGGCGGAGACACGAGAGGGACACGGCGGACGCGCGGTGTTACAACCGCGCGATCACACCCGTCACGACGGCAGCGAGTTTCGGTTCGGCGGAACGGGCCACCCCCACGATCTGGGCAAGACTGGCCGGCTCGAGCGCGTCTGGCAGGCACTTGTCGGTAATGATGGACAGCCCCAGCACACGCATTCCGCCGTGAAGCGCCACGATCACTTCGGGCACGGTACTCATCCCCACCACGTCGGCGCCGAGACCACGCAGAAAGCGATACTCGGCGCGCGTTTCCAGATTGGGCCCCTGCACCGCTACGTACACGCCTTCGCGCAACGTGATGCCGTTTAGCGCCGCCACCTCGCGCGCGAGCGCGCGGAGGGCCGGATCGTATGGCTCGGACATGTCCGGGAAGCGCGGGCCGAGCGTATCGTCATTCGGTCCGATGAGGGGATTGTCGCCCAGCAGATTGATGTGATCGGAGATCAGCATCAGATCGCCGGTGGCCCACAACGGATGCATACCACCGCACGCGTTGCTCACGATCAGCGTCTCCGCGCCCAGCGCGCGCAGCACGCGGACCGGAAACGTGACCTGCTGGAGCGAATACCCTTCGTACCGATGGAAGCGGCCCTGCATGGCCACGACCGTCTTCCCGCCGAGCGTGCCGCAGAGCAGCCGGCCCTTATGCGACTCCACGGTGGAGAGCGGGAAGTTGGGCAGATCCTTGTACTCGATCGTCTGCTCGACGTCGATCTCGTCGGCGAGGCCACCAAGGCCAGTGCCAAGAATGATCGCGGTATCAACGGCGCGGGGAAAACGCGCGCGCACCGCCTGCGCACAGGCCTCGATGCGTTCACGCGCGTGCAGCCCGAGTGCCGGATGCGACAGGCCAACCGCCGTGTGCTCCTGCGTGTACTGCAACTGCGGACGGGAATTCTGTGGGGCATTCATGAGTCATCCTCGATGACATCGAGCCACGACGGCGTGAGGGCCGCAGGGCGTGGGGGCAACTCACGGATCTCCTGCACCACC
>JBBQAK010000275.1:0-5345 GCA_038316215.1 Gemmatimonadales bacterium
CGCATCGTTCAGGGTGGCCGCGCCTCGCTCATCGGTGACGCGCTCAGCGATCCGTCGTTGCTGATCGATACCGTCATGGCGCGCGCCGTCCCACTGGGCGACAAGCTGCGCCTGCTCGCGCTGCGCCGCTTCGCTCAGCAACTCTCGATCGATGAATGCTTCACCGCGCGCTTTGCCGCGGTAAGTACGCGCGACTTCCTCGCCTCGCGCGGCTTCAGCACCGCGGTCATCGACGGTTTCTTCGCCCCCTTCTACGGCGGCATTCTTCTCGACCGCACGCTCGCCACCAGTGCATCGGTGCTCCTGTTCACGTTCAAGATGCTCGCGGAAGGTGATACGGTGGTGCCGGCGGCGGGCATGGGTGCGCTCACCAAGCAGCTGGCCGCGCGACTTCCGTCGGGCACGGTGCGTACGGATGTGGGCGTGCAGTCACTCACTGTGAGCGATGGCCGCGTGACGGGCGTGGTGTTGGTCGGTGACACCGTGGTACCCGCCGCGCAGGTCATCATGGCCACCGATGCCCCAGCCGCAGCACGACTCGCCGCCACGGCCGGCGTGCAGATCGCCACGCCCTCCGGTGCGCGTGGCACCACCACGCTGTACTTCACGACGAGCGGCGCGTCGCCGATTCCGGGACGGGCGCTCTGGTTGAATGCCGATGCCTCGGCGGTGATCAGTCACGCCGTGACCCTGACCGACGTCGCGCCTGAATACGCGCCGCGTGGCGTGTCGTTGATCGCGGCCAGTGCCGTCGGCGAGTCGGCCGATCGGTCGGATGCGGAGCTGGAATCGGCCGCGCGTCGTGAACTCGCGGCCATGGCCCGCGCCGCCGGCGATACGGCGGCCGACGCCAAGACCACCGCGCTGTCGCGTGTGGCCATCTGGCGGGTGCCCTACGCCCAGTTCGCCCAGCCACCAGGGTGGCGGGAACACCGCCCGACGATCGCGTGTGGTATCCCTGGGCTCTGGCGTGCCAGTGAAGTGCTGCACTCCAGCTCACTCGAAGGTGCGGCGCGCGGCGGGCAGGATGCCGCGCGAGCCGTCCTGCAGTCCCACTGACTTTTCAATTCCCCGATGCACCATTCTCTCGTTCGTACCGCCGCACTGATCGGCGCCTTGGCCGTGGGTGCCCCGACGCTGTCCGCACAATCACTGCGCGACCAAACCCGCGGCCCCAGCACCAAATCGCCGACGCAGGTGATTTCGGTGAATCCGTTCCTGCCATTGTTCGGCTATTTCCAGGCGGAGTACGAGCATCGCGTAGCGCAGAACGCGTCCATCGGGATTTCAGGTGCACACGTCAAGCTCGACGACTTGTACACCAGCGTCGATGTGAAGCTGCGCCTGTACCCACAGGAGCGCGTACTGGAAAACCTCGGCATTGCCGCCGGCCTCGGGTACGGTCGGGTGAAGCGCCAGGACAACATCACCTGCGATCCGTTCGATCCTACCCCCTGTGTTGACGGCAAAGCGTCCGCCTCGGCGCCGACCTTCGCCGTGGAAGCGCAGTATCAGTGGCTGCTTGGCGCGAGTCGCTCCACGGCTGTTGCCATTGGCGGCGGCGCGAAGCGGTTCTTCATCCCGGATGACAAGGCGGCGGGCCTCGAGCGTGTCGTGCCGACGCTGCGGCTCACGATCGGGTATGCGTTTTAGATTCTTTCGTACGCGGGCGCATGCTTCACACGCTCGGCTTTGCGCGCGTCATTCCGGTTTCGTGCCGGAATGAGATCCTCGGTGACCGCATCGGCGAAGTCGTGTAACGCGACATGTCTGACGACACCGATAGCGTCGGGCTGACTATGTAACTGAATCCATGCGCTCACTCGCCCTCACGCTCGTCTGCCTGTCGCTGCTCTCGGGCTGCCACCGCTCCTTGGCGCGGCAAGCGGAGGCGCCGCGCAAGGCCGTGTTCATTCTGCTTGACGGCATCCCGGCCGATGTCGTCGAGCGCGTGGTCACGCCCAACATCGACGCCATCGCCAAGGCGGGTGGCTACGCGCGAGCGCACGTGGGCGGTGCACTGGGGACGCCGACCGAGACGCCCACGATTTCAGCGCCGGGCTACATGAGTTTGCTCACCGCGACATGGGCCAACAAACACAACGTGTGGGGCAACAGCAACCAGTCCCCCAACTACGCGTACTGGAACATCTTTCGCATTGTTGAAGCCGCCGATGCCGCGCGTCACACCGCCATCTTCTCGACGTGGCTGGACAATCGCACGGTGCTCATTGGCGAGGGACGCAGCGGCGCTGGCGACTTCACGCTCGATCACGCCGCCGACGGATTCGAGCTCGATACCGTCGCTTTTCCGCACGACAAAGCGTCTCGATACATCCTCGCCATCGATGACCGGGTGTCGAGCGATGCGGCGGCGTACATCGCCACGCGGGGCCCCGATTTGAGTTGGGTGTATCTGCAGCACACCGACGATGTCGCCCATGCGAACGGCGACAGCGAGCCGTTTGATGCGGCAGTGCGCCGGGCTGATGAATTCGTGGGACGGATCTGGACGGCCGTACAGCAGCGTGAGGCGATCGGAGAGCAGTGGATGATCGTGGTCACCACCGATCATGGCCGTGACGCTATGAGTGGGAAAGGGCACGGTGGTAAGTCGGTACGCGAGCGCACCACGTGGATCGTGACCAATCAGCCCGGGCTCGATGCGCGCTTCACCGGCGGTACCGCCGCCATCGTGGATATCACACCGTCGATTCTGCAACACATGCGCATCCCGATTCCATCGGCGGTAGCGAGGGAGATGGAAGGTGTGTCGTTCCTGCGTGGGGGACGGAAATCCATATCCATCAGCGCCCCCATGAACATCCACCGGAATGCGCGGTTCACTCCTTAAAGGCGACCTGAGCTCATCGCCCGAGTGGCCCGCGCTGCGTCGGGCAGCGCAGCCATGGCAACCGCCGCACACGCGTGGCCGGCATCGGCTGGGTGTACGTCCATGTCGCGATCGACGACCATTCCCACGTGGCGTACAGCGAAGTCCTCGCCGACAAAACCGGCGAGACCACGGCCCCCGCACTGGGGAACAGTCAACGCGTCACCCAAGAATACCGACCGCAAACAATCGCGAACGCTGAACGCTTCATCCGTGCGCTGCTCATCGCCTGGGCCTCCGCGACGGCCTACCGTGCGCTTCGCTTCGCGATCATCTCGGCGCGGTCAAGCAGCGTGTTCAGCTCCGCACGGGACAAATACCGGCCGTTCAGCACAACCGCCGCGATGCGCTTCGTATTCGTGATGTTCTCCAGTGGATTCGCATCGAGCAGCACCAAGTCGGCCAGCCTGCCTATGGCGATGGTCCCGAGCTCTTTCTCGCGGCCGAGAAAACGTGCCGGATTGATGGTCGCACTTTGCAGCGCCGCTAACGGCGTGAGCCCACCTTTCACGAGCAACGCCAGTTCGTCATGCAAGCTGAAGCCGAAAAACAGAAAGGGAAACGTGTTGTCGACATCAGTGCCGGCCAGCAACAGCGCGCCACCCTGAGCCAAGTCCGCTGGCATGCGCAGACGGTTGGCCACCTCTCGCGCACGCTCGGCGAACAGACTGTCCGGGCCGCGCGGTCCGAAACTGAATTGCCCCTGCACGACCCCCGCATCCAGGGCCATCGTGGTGCGCCACTGCAGTACTCTGGCGGGTGACACGAATCGTAATCGGGGGTCCGTGAATCGCTTGTCGAACTCGGGGCTCAGCGGAAACTCGTCGACGAAGCGTGTTTGCATCTCGACCAGCGTCGGGACAAACCACGTACCGTTGCGCGCAAACCGTTCACCGAGTGTGCGGCACTTCTCGGCGCTGTACGTGTTCACGCCGAGCACAAATGCCGAATCCTCAGTGGCGGCATACCGCTGATCTTCACCGGCCTGCTGGATGCTGGGTAGGCTCTGCAACAGTCGCCGGATGTCGTCTTCTGCCGTCGCGCACGACATGCGATGCCGGTACGAATGCTCGATGCTCCGCATACCGGCGTCTGAGGCCTCGGCCGCAGTGATCGACAACGGGACATGACCCGCGAGCGGAATGCCGCGCCGCTTTGCCTCATCCGTTGCCGCCAGAAAGACGTCACGCGACAGCCGCGTATAGACCTTGATGAAGTCGAGCCCAGTCGCCTGTCGCTGCTGAATCTCATCGCGCATCGCACTTGGGCTATCGATGGCGACATAGGTAGCACGCGATTTCGGCGTCCCATCGATGATACGTCCGCTCGCGACGAAGCGAGGTCCGAATGTCTCGCCCCGCTCCACCGCACGGCGCAGCCGCACGATCTCTTGCACCGGTAGCACAGCTCCGGGATCGCGAATGCCCGTTACCCCGTTGGCCACGTTGAGCAACGACGACCATTCCCACCGATCCAATGTATGACTGTGCATGTCCCACAGGCCGGGTATCATCACCTTACCGCGGGCATTGATGATGCGTGCGCCCGTGGGAATGCGCACATTCGATCCTACCGCAGAAATCCGATTACCCGATACGACGACGGTGTAGTCGTCTGCCACCTTCCCGCTTTCCACGTCGACGACCGCCACGTGCGTGAAGGCCAGATGCGGTACGGGCGCCGCAGCGCGAGACTGGGCGTCGAGACCGCCAACCACGAGTGGGAGGCACCAGAGCGTGCGCAGCAACGCGCGATCAACGAGGCCCATCGATGTACCGGAAGTGTGGTGAACGGTCGACGACTGACGCTGACAGACTGAGCATGACGCTACGCACGCTGGCCCAGCTACTGCTTCGGCTGATACCGCGGATCGCCGATGTGCCAGAGCATGAACGAAATAGCCGTCGCCGCCCATCGCGGCGAAACGCCGAACAGCGGTCGGTGTCCTCCTTCAGTATGAACCCACAACACCGGTCGCACCGAGGTGTTGGCCCGCTGCAGTCGGGCGACATACTTTGCCGCCAGCATCTCGGTACTGAAGTTGTAGTCGTCCGACGCAGACTGTACGATCACTGCCGGCAGGGCAATCGTATCGGGAACTTGGTGGTACGGAGACGTCCGCATCAACATGCGAATGCCCTCTGGTGTGTCCACATCGCCAATTTCCCCGATGTTGCGCGCGGCCGTTGGGTTGGTACTGGCTCCGCGCACTTCATCGGGTTCGCCCACTTCATACAACACCGCGCCCAGCAGGTCGGGACGCTGCGCCATCACCATGCCGGGGACGGTTGCTCCAAACGACATCCCGGACAGGGTCACGCGCTTGGCTGATGTGTATCGTTGGGCGATGAGGTGCTCGATGGCACCGATCATATCGTCGAACGTGTTCTGCTTTTTCTCGCGCGTAGCCGCGAGGTGCCACGCATCGCCAAGTTCACCACCGCCGCGAACG
>JBBQAK010000284.1:0-5169 GCA_038316215.1 Gemmatimonadales bacterium
CGCCACCCACTCGAAGCCCATGCGGAGATCCATGCGGTCGGCGGCAATTAGTGCGACGCCAAGGCCGAAGCGCACGTCCGCATCAGACGGGTCGAGCGCCAGCGCGCGGCGCAACGCTCGGACGCCGGTAATGTGATCCCCACGCTCGTAGCTCAGCAGGCCAAGCAACGCGTAACCGAAGGCGTGATCCGGCATGAGGGCAATCAGTGCGCGGGCTTCGTTATCAATCTGCTGAAAGAGCGCAGGATCTCGACTCGCGCCGATGCGAATCAGCATCAATGAGCCGAGCGCGCGCAGGGCGCGCAACACCGGCACCTCGCCTTCGATTTCAATGGCTCGCACAATGAGCGGCTCGGCGCGCGCGACATCATACGCCCGCAGCGCTTCACGCGCCTGCACGAACAGCTCAAAGGCCCGCACGTTGTTGATGGGCCGATCGCCGAGCCGTTCGCTCTCGTCGCGTGTCAGCACCACATGCAGCGCGTTGACAATCGCACGCGACACGCGTTCCTGCATATCGAACACGTCGTCCATGCTGCCGTTGTACTTGTCGGCCCAACGGGATTCGTCGGTGTGCACGTCGACCAGCTGGGCGCTTACGCGCAGGGCACTGCCGGCGCGACGCAGGCTGCCCGTAATCGCATGACGGACGCCCAACTCCGCGCCAATCTCGCGCAGCGAACGTGACGTGCCTTTGTACTGCATCGCCGTGGTGCGCGAGATCACGCGCAGCGCCTGCACCTGCGACAGGTCGGTGATCAGCTCTTCGGTGAGACCGTCGGCAACGAACCCGTTGTCCGCGTCGGCGCTGACATTTTCGAACGGGAGCACCACGATCGAACGGGAGGTCTCGGGGCGTGACGTGTCCACGCGCGGTGCCACCGCCTCGGACCCAATGTTGCTGGTCCTGCGCAACGATTGCACCACCGCCGAGCCAGTCGCAATCCGGGCGTCGGATGCTTTTTCGAGCAGTTGCTCCACGAGACGCACCAACACGGCGGGCACGTCTGGTCGCACGGTTGCAATGCTGGGCGGCGTATGCACGAATCGTCGCGCGATGGTGGCTTGCACGGTAGGACCTGAGAAGGCCACTTCGCCGGTAAGCATTTCGTACAGCACACATCCCAACGCAAAGAGGTCGCTGCGCCCGTCTACCTCTTCGCCAGCCGCCTGCTCGGGGCTCATGTACGCGGGCGTGCCCACGGTCACGCCAATCTGCGTGAACGTGGAGTTCTCCGAAGAGGCCGCCAGCACGGCTTTCCCGATACCGAAGTCGGCAATCACCGCGTGCCCCTCGTGGAGCAGGATGTTTTCCGGCTTGATGTCCCGGTGTACGACATCGTGGCGATGGGCGTAGTCGAGTGCATCCGCCATCTCGCGCACGAGCAGCAGCACGTCGTCGACCGGCATGCGCGGTTGGGCCGTCATCCGGTCGCGCAGTGTATCGCCGCGCATGAGCGGCATGGTGAACCAAAGCGTGCCGTCGGCGTCTCCGGAATCGTGCAGCGGCAGGATGTGCGGGTGCGTGAGTCCGGCGGCCAGGTGAATCTCGCGCAGGAAGCGATCGCGACCGAGTGACTGCCCGACGTCCGGCCGGAGCACCTTCATTGCCACGTCGCGCCCATGGCGCAGGTCATGCGCGAGATACACGGTGGCCATGCCGCCCGCGCCGAGCTCGCGCTCGATGCGGTAGCGGTCGACGAGGGCGGCGGTGAGGCGCGCGATGACCGTGGATTCGCTCACGGCGCGGTAGCCGGCTTCACCGTCGCCGTGAGAATCGCCGCTGCTTCCGGCCACCGGCAGTTGGGAGCGAGCGCACGATCGCGGTCGCTCATGGCACTTTCCTGAGTTCGAACAGGTACGTCGACAGCTCGCCCTCGAGGTACAGGTAGCTGCGCGGGTCATCGGAGAGTGTGACCTCGCCAGTCTTGAGGAGCCCCGCCCGTGGCATACTGAATTCCGGCAGCAGCAGGCTGCGCGCGCCCGTGCTCAGATCCACCCGTTCGATGCGCACCGGCTGCGAGTTCGGAAGCCACGTCCACACCGTCTGTCCATCCGGGCTGTATCGCAGCACCTGATCGCTCGACGTGAGCCCGGCCACCGGCTGCGAACTGCCGTCCTGCACCGAAAACTGCAGATACCTGCCGCCAATCTGCGCAATCACGTGCCGGCCATCGGGAGCCGCCACCACCCTGTCACTTACCCCTTCCGGGGTGAACGGCCTAAAGGTGCCGCTGTCCAGTGAACGTACGAAGCAGCGCGCCCCTTGCTTCGCCTCGGTCGCACAGGCCATGATGTCGCGACCGCTACCGAGAAACGCCGCCGAGCCGATCACGACAAATTCTCCCTTGTCGAGCCGTCGTGATGCCCCAGCACCAGTGGGATACAACATCAACTGCGCCGGTTGCGAGGGAACGGCGCTCAACACCCACTGGTTGTCATGCGACATGCCGAGTGGCGCACCTTCTCCGAGCCGGACAGCCCCTGATCCATCCGTGCGGCGCAGCATCACGGCGTACTTGCTCCCGGCCACACCGGACGCATCGCCAAAGGCCATCAGCGACGCGTCGTCCGAGAGTAGCGGCCAAAAGCTTCTATTCAGCCACGACAGATCGAGCGGTACGGTGCGATCCGCATGCTTCATCCAAAGTCGCGAGAATCGGTCGTCGCGCATAATCAGCTGGCGGCCATCTCGCGCAACATCGTGAATGGTCGCGCTACCAACGCCCGCACTTCCCGGAAATACTTTGCCCGCGAGCGTCACTTCGTTTGTGGCGGCGATCTCACCGTTTGCGGACCCAGCGAACACGAGTCGCTCGCTGCCGCCAGTCCACGAAAGGCCTTCGAGAGAAAAATAGGCAGGCGTGAGGACCGTATGGCCTCCCTTCAGATCGACCACCGCAATGACACCCCTGTCATCGCCCCGTTCCGGGTGCTCGGCAAACGCCAACCGCTGCCCGTCGGGAGACATGCGAAGATCGCTCAGGTATCCCGGGGTCTCGTACAGCACGGTGCCGATGGGGTACTCAAGCCGATTCTTTCCGTTGACTTCGTGTACGACGGCCAACTGCGATCCGTCCGGGGTCCAGTCGGCGTCACGCACGGACGTCAGCAATTCGCGCGGCGTTCCACCTCCCACGGGCATTCGCGCCAGCGTGCCGATGAACACACGTTGATACAGGTACGTCGCACCGACGAGCACGGCCATCTCGTCCTTCGATGAAACGGCAAGCAGGTGCGTGCCCGAGTCGGCGACCACTCTGGGAATCGGGTTGGCGGACGTGATTGTGTAAATCCGCGGCGTGCTTCCGCCTTCGGCCGCACTGTATACCACCGATGCGCCGTCGCTGGCGTAACGCGCGGAGAATATGGCTTGCGTTCGATACGTCATTTGCTGCATCGAAGCCCCGTTGGTGGCATTCGACGTACCCGATCCGCGACCAACGATGTACGCCGCCACCACGAGCACCGCGATGCCGAGTGCGGCACCTGCCGTTTTGACTACACGGGAGCGTGCCGACGGCGGGCGCATCCCGTCCCGTACTGACCGGTGGCTGACTCCGTGCGACGTTGCACCTGGACTTCGCAGCGCCTGCACGAATGCACCGGTTGATGCAAAGCGATCGGCGGCGAGCTTTTCGAGCGCCGTCTGCACGGCCGCATCGACGTGCAGCGGCACCGTATGACGTTGCGCGGTCAAACTCTTTGGCGATTCGGTGATCACCTTCGCCACGATCGCCTGCGCGGTCGGTCCTACGAACGGCGGCTCGCCCGCCAGCATTTCGTACAACACGCAGCCAAGGGAGTAGACGTCGGTGCGCGCATCGATTTCGCGTGCGCCCATTGCCTGCTCGGGACTCATGTACGTCGGGGTGCCGAGCGACATGCCCGTCTCGGTCATGCGGGAGCCGCCGGACTTCGATGCCGCCAGCGCGATGCCGAAATCGGCCACGACCGCATGCCCACGCTGCAGGAGAATGTTCTCCGGCTTGATGTCGCGGTGTATGACACCGCGCTCGTGCGCATACTGGAGCGCGTCACCGACTTCACCGGCAATGCGCAGTGCATCATCGATGGGAAGCTGCTTCTCGCGATCCAACCGGTCGCGCAGCGATTCGCCGTCCACGTACGGCATCACATAAAAGACGGTGCCGTTCACTTCGCCCGAATCGTGCAAGGCGAGAATGTGCGGGTGCTGCAGGTTCGCCGTGGTTTTGATCTCGGCCAGGAACCGCTCGGCGCCAATCGCCACCGCCAGCTCCGGCTTGAGCACCTTCACCGCCACCTGGCGATCGTGCTTGAGATCCTGCGCGAGGTACACGGTGGCCATCCCACCGGCACCGAGTTCGCGCGCAATGCGATAGCGGTCGGCGAGGGCGGCGGTCAAGCGCGTGCGCGCGTCGTTCATCGCTTTGTCTTCTCGCGCAATTCCGTGAGCCAGTTTTCAGCGATGACCACCGACGTGACCCTTCCGGCGGCTCCAGGACGGGCGCGGGCCATGATGAAACGGCCATCGCGCGCCACATCCCAGGGCGTGTAGAACGAGTATTCCACGTTGAGCAGCTCGTCCGCGATGTGGAAGATCGGCACCGGCGGCGCCATCGGAACTGAAGAGCCGGGGGTGGCCCTCGCTGACATCATGTCGGCGCCCGCGTTCACGAAGAATAGCTCGCGCCCGTCGCGCGACCACAGCGGCGCCGTACCACCGCCGTTCGACACCTGGTGCTTGACGGCACTCGTGTTGGGAAAGGCGCGCACAAATACCTCCGTGCGCCCCGTCTCGTCGGACTGATACGCCAGCCATTGACCATCGGGGGAGAGCGCAATCGCTTCCTCATCGAACCGTGTGACGATGAGCGGCACGCGCGCGGTGTCGGCGCCGATGCGCACGCCCGTAATGTCGCGGCCGCCAGACACGGAGCCGAGTGCACCGGCGCGAAGCAGCAGCCAACTGCCGTCGCGCGACAGAACCGCCTCGTCGACGACGCTAGGGAGCAGCAACGAATCGCTGCCAACGCCGTCGGCGCGATGCTTGAGAACACCGGGTCGAGCGGAGGTGAAGGTGATGAACAGGCCGTCGGCGCTCCACCTCGGACGCATCTCCGGCACCGCGTCGAAGGTGATGCGCGAAAGCGGTCCGCGGGAGAGTTGCTTCACCCAGATGTCGTC
>JBBQAK010000180.1:0-7916 GCA_038316215.1 Gemmatimonadales bacterium
AAACCGAATGGCCGCACGTTCCGGTTCTCAAGCGCGGCGCGATCGAAGCCCACGGTGAAACGGCTTGAGAAGCGATTGAACGGTGTCCACGTGCTCGTGATACCCATGATCAGGCGATCGATATTCGTCGCCAACTTTTGCTGAAGCACCTGGCGGATGGTGTCCGCGTTGGCGTTGCCGAAGTAGTTACGATTTTGGCGGAACGCGTTGAGTGTGAGGCCCTGCGCGTTGTTACCGGCCGGTGTCTGATCGATGAGGTTGTTGGTGTACGCGCTGCTCCAGTTCATCGCCAGCTTTTTCATGGGCTGGAAATCGAGATTAGCCCGCACCTGATACTTGCGGTCCTTGTCGTTGGGTAACACGCCATCGACGTTCTCGACGTTGGTCGAGAGGAGGTACTTGAGATTGTCACCCGAGCCGCCGGACACCTGGACCTGCGTGCCGTAACGCGCGGCATAGTTGTCGAGCCCCGGGATCCATCCGGTCCCTTCGCTGTTGCGCAGGAACGGATCCATGAAGAGGAGCGGTACGGAATCAGTGCCGAACTTCTGCAGGCTGCTGACACCACCGTTAAAGCGCACCTGCCACTTCGCCGCACCAGCGACGCCGCGCTTCGTAAAGATCTGAATCACGCCAGCGGCGGCGTCGGTGCCGTACAACGTGGCGGCCGCCGCACCCTTTACGATTTCGATGCGATCGATATCGTCTGGGTTGATGTCATTGAGTGGGCTCGAATTCGAGTTGGCGCCACGCTGTGTGGTGCCGGTGAAGATACCGTTGCGCGGATACTCGTCGCTGCGCGTACGCACGCCATCGATGAAGATGAGCGGCTGGTTCGTGAGCGACACGCTGGTGGTGCCGCGCAGACGAATCGCCGCGCCGCTGCCGGCGTTACCGACGCCACCGCCCACGGTCACACCAGCCAGTCGACCCGACAACAAGTTCGAGACGTTGGTGGGGACTTCCGGGATGTCAGCGAGCTTGACCTGGGCGATAGAATTGCCCACTTCGCGCTTTCGCGCTGACCCACCCGTGCCGGTGATGACCACTTCATCGAGCGAAAGAGCACTCACGGTGAGCGCGAAGGTCACAGTCGTGACGGCACCGGCCGTGACCACGATGGGCTTATCGAGTGGCTGGTAGCCGATCAATCGTGCACGCGCAATCTGATTGCCAACAGGCACCGACGCCATCGTGAACGTCCCGCTCGCATTCGTGATCGCACCCAACGTCGTACCGGGAATGGCAATTTGCACGTTCGCCAGCGGTGCGCCGGTACCACTATTGGTGACGGTACCACGGACCGTGCCGAGCGCACCTTGCGCCCCGGTCGGGAGTGGCGCGATCGAAGTGCCAACTGCCATGGCAGCGACCAGAGCCGCGAAAGCTCGGCCGCCCAGGTATCGGCGGAAGCGCATCAGGACCTCCATGCGGGTAATGGGGTGAAGCGCGTCGCACTGCCAAGGAAGGGAGGCAGGCGGTGTGTGAAAACGAAGCGAGGTCGCAGGGAATCGAGTGCTTCGCGCGAATCTTGAAAACGGACTCGCGACTAGATTCGGCCTCGGGCATTCACTTGTCAATCATTTGGTCAACGAAAATGGCGCCTAATCCCTAAGCTGTCTCCGTCCGACCCGCCCATCCACCCGTCGGCTCGCCGCGCTGGCACCGCGTGCACCGGCGCCCCTACGAGGGCCGCTGCGCGCCGTTGTCCGTGCCCGTGAGTGAGAAGTGCGCGCGCAACAGGTCACGCATGGCAGTGGCCACCTCGTCTTCCATGGCGAAGAGGTTGCCCTTCATGCCTTCCAGCCGGTCGGCATATAGGGTGAACCCGTCGGCGGCATTCACGAGTCGGACCGTCAGACGGTATTTGTCCCCCTCCGTTTCCACCACGCCTTCCACCAGCGTTCTCACTGGAAGCCGCGTGGTATCGCCGGCGGCAATACGCTTCTGCAGCGCATCGGCCGCCGATCGTGAACTCACACGCAGTCCCTGCTCGCGCGACAACGCGTCGGTGATGGCATCGGTAATCGCCTGCGCGGCGAAGGCCTGCGAAGAATCAGCGCTGAGGTACACGAAGGGGAGTACGGCCACACTCGGTGACGTGTCGAGTGCGGTCATGGCCGGCCGCGCTTTGGCCGCATCACTGGTCGTACCCGCCCCTTCGCTCGTGCCGGCAATCCACGCCAGCGCCGCCACGAGCAACGCACTCACACCGGCAAGCAGCGCACGCCACCGCCTCGACGGCCCTCCCGCACTCGTACCCGCACTCGTACCCGCACTCGTACTCGCGGCCGCACGAGCACCGGTGAGCGCTCGAATCGCGACGGCTCCCGTGCCATCGTCGGGGATTGGCGTGAACGATCCACTGATCACCTGCGGGTCATCGAGCGCCTGCGCCAATGCCGCCGCACTGGCCGGTCGTTCCATCGGATCTTTCGCCAAGCATTGCATGATCAGCGATGCCAACACCGCGGGAATGTCCGGGCGGTGCCGCTGCACCGGCACCGGTGCCTCGGCGATATGGGCGGCCATGACCTGCTGCGGAGAGCGGCCGCCGAAGGGCGGCGCCCCGACGAGCATCTCGTAAGCCATCACGCCCACGGCGTACAAGTCCATGGGGTACGAGGCGGCCGGGTCGGCGGCCACCTGCTCCGGCGCCATGTAGGCCGGAGTACCCAGTGACACTCCGGCCGTCGTGTGCGGTCCGTCCTGTAGCTCGCCAGCATCGTCACGATCACCATGACGCGCTTCGGCAAAAGCTTTCGATACGCCGAAGTCGGCGACCACGGCCGCGCCGTTTGCGAGCAGCACGTTGTCGGGCTTGATGTCGCGATGGACCACGCCGCGCGCGTGCGCCACCGTGAGTGCCCGCGACACATCGCGCAGAATGCGCACCGTATCCACGACCCCAAGCGATCCTCGCTGCAACCGCGAGCGCAACGATTCGCCGTCCACGAACGGCATCAGGAAATACGGCAGCCCGTCGATCTCGCCGGTGTCGAGCACCGGCACGATCAGCGGATGCTGCAGCGCCGCCGCCGTGAGAATTTCTCGACGAAACCGATCCACACTTACGCCTTCCGACAGCTCCGGGCGCAGCAGTTTAATCACCACCCGGCGGTCGAGCCGCTTGTCGTACGCCACGTACACGCGCGACATCCCTCCGCCCCCGAGCTCTTGCTCGATGGCGAAGTTGTCGCCGAGTCGGCGCTGAATTTGCTCTTGCAGGGTGGTCATGGTGTGATGGGGGACACTGGGTTGGACACCCCGATCCGGTCAAAACGTTCGTATGCACGGAGAAATCACCATTTTCCTGAACCGATCACATAGAGAAAAAGAGAAAAAGAGAAAAAGAGCACACGCGAGCCAGCTGCTCTGTGTGCTCCTTTTCTCTTTACCTCTGGGTGATCGGTTCCCCTGCTGCAGCGGAATGACCACACCGCAGTGTCGTGCGTTACGGGTGGGCCGGCCCCATGATGTTCTTCGCGAACAACGCGATGATGATCGCGACCAGGGCCACCTGACCGATGGGACCGATCGCGATGATCAAGCTGAAGATCGCCGAAATGAGCGTCAGCGGCAGCTTGATGATCGGCAGGAGCCAATCGGCGGGAGCGGGATACGAAAAGAACGGCATGGTTGGCCTCGCAGGGGTTCAGAACAACGACACGGGTACGTTAGCAGGTACCGCTCAGCCTCGGAAGCGCTGGAGATACTGCAGGTCGTCATCATCCACCCGGATGGTGTACACGGTGCCACCGGCGCCGAACCCGATGACGCGGGTCTGCTTCGGCAGCACGACCTTACCCGTGAGCTTTCCAGTTGCCGAGAACACATCGTACGTGGGAATGGCATCTGACGTCGCTCGATTCCGGGCGACCCAGATCTCACCGGCGGGGGTCGCGAAGATCCCGTTCGCGCTAAAGGGCGGCTTCGTGCTCGGCCACTCCGACGGTTCTTCGAACGGTGGTGGCGCCGTGCTCGCGCGCGTTTGCGAGCCGCCGGGACCACCTTCCGTGCGCGAGATCGATATGCCACCCGCGTTCTTCGACTGCTCGCGGTACTCCTGCTTCTCAGCGCTGCCAACTTTCACCGGCGTGAACGCAACCGCCGCGCCGCGGGTGACCGCGCGCGTGGGCGACACCAGGTCGAGGTGATAGTCGCCGACGCGTGCGATGACGACCGTGCCGTTGGGCAGCACCGTCCATGCATCGCGCGCCGGATACGGCGTCCGTCCACCGATGCGCACTTCCATGCGCTGGTTGCCGCCGCTTCCGCTGGCTTTCACCGACGCGTTGTTCTTGGGCAGGTGCACCCACGCCACGGTGTCGGCGGCCTTGCTGGCACGATCGTAGCGCACGATCGGCGCGGTATCGGCCGTGATGGGTCCGTTCGGGCCCATCGAGATGCCGCCGCCTTCGAAATACAGTCGCCCACGGGCGTCCGCGGCCCGCGGCATGCCGAACCCCAACCCACCGATCCGCATCACCTGCCCGCCGCCCTCTGGACGCTGGCCCTGCTGCGGCCGCGGCGGCCCCGCGGGCTCGTCACCCACGCGGAACGACGCGCCGGGCTTTCCATCGGGGTGCACCATGAGGTAGCGCTGGTTCAGCGGATCAAAGATCACGCTGCTGTCGCCGGGAAGCGCGAAAAGCTGCGTTGGCAAGCCATACTCGCCGGGGCCCGAACCCTCGCGGCCGACCTTGGATGCGCTGTTGGCCGAAAGATTGACCAACTGCACCATCTTGTCGCGGCTATCCACCACGAGCAGCCGACCGTCCTTCAGTTCGCGCACGGCGGCGATCTGCGAGAACGGCTCGCCGAATTCCGCGACCGGCTTGGATAGCGTACGGGTGGGCTGCTGTGCGGCGGCGGGGAGAGCGGCCGATGCGAACAGCGCGATGAGGCAGGGAGTGCGCATATGCGGAGGGGGGTGGAGGTGACGAACAATAGTTCGTCACCACACCCCCCGCCTGCGGTTGCCTCGGTCGTTCAGACGTGGCGATGGACTACACGTCGGTGCCTGTGATCGCGTCCTTCGCGATGACCGCGAAGTCGGCGGCGCCGAAGCCTTCGGCGATGACGGCATCCATGCGCGCCGCGAGCGAGGGGAGCACGGCCAACGGCAGATCACCCGCCGTTTCCATCATGAGGCGCACGTCTTTGCGCGCCATGACGAGCTCGAAGCTCGCATCGAACTTGCCGGCGGCCATCGTGCGTCCACGCCCCTGGAGGATGTTACCGGGATTGAAGAACTCGAGCAGCTTGAGCGCGTCGGGAGGGGCGATGTCGCTGCCTTTCGCAATGCTGAACACGTCGCTGAGCAGGGCGCCCATGCCGATGATGAACGCATTCCCCATCAATTTGTACGCGGCGGCCATGTCGGGGCGCTCGCCAAAGTACTCCACGCGCGCGGCCATATGACCCAGCGCGTCCTTCACCGTGTCAAAGAGCGCGGTGGGTCCGGCGGCCAAAATGATCCCCTGACTTTGCCGCGCCGCCGCCGGTCCGATAAACACGGGGCAGTGCAGATAATGCACACCTTCGGCGTTCAGGCGCGTGGCACGTTCAGCGGTGAGCGCTGGCTGCGTCGTGGTGTGATCGACGATGATGGCCTCGGGCGAGAGCCCACCGCGCAGCTGCCGGACGACGTCTTCCACCACCTCATCGTCCTTGAGCACGAGGTGAACACGGGTGGCCCCACGCACGGCATCAGCCGGTGTGTTGGCAACGGTGGCTCCAAACGGCGTGAGCGCTCGAGCTTTGTCGATGGTGCGGTTCCACACCGTCACCGTATCGCCGCGCTGACAGGCGGCTTCTACGAAGCCGCTCCCGAGCAGCCCCGTTCCGAGAAACGCGATAGTGGTCATATCTGAAAGATAGCCGTTTGCGAATGGGTGCTGCAGTCGTACACGTAGGTAAAAGCTTTGACGCGACGGTCGCGGAGAAACGCGACGAACAGCTTAGCGATTCTGTTCTGCTTCGCGTACCTCCGCAGACTTCGCGTCTAAGCCTTTATCACCGGTCTCACCCGCCGCCCTACCAGCAGCGCGGGCATTACGAACATAACGCCGAGTGTGCCGGCGATCGTACCGCCCGCGGTGGCGAGCGCGATCGCGCCGAACAAGCGCGTGGCATCGGTGCCGACCGATAGCGGAATGAGCGACGCCATCGCGGCCAACGTGACAATCAGAATCATGCCCGCCCGGTCGAGCGCCGCCCGCAATACCTGCCCCGCGTGCAGGCGCGTATCGAGCCCCGCCTCGCCTAAGGCGCGTCGCTTCTCGAGGGCCGCGTCAGCGAGTAGGATGGCCTGATTCACCGCCAGGCCGATCACCAGGATCACGCCCACGGCCGCCTCCCGCGTGAACGCCGTTTTCAACAGCCAGAACGCCGCCACCACGCCGCCGATGGCAAGCGGCAGTGACAAGAACACCTGCGCGGCGCCCCACAGTGAGTCGAATACCAACGCCACGGCGAGGACCACCAACACGACGCCGATCGCGAACACCAGATACAACCCCTGCTCGCTCGTATCACGATCGAACGGCGAGCCGTCGGTGAGATCGACAATGCTATAACCCGCTGGCGCCGCGAGCGATTTCATGAACGCCGTGTGTGTGCGGCGCGCCAGCTTGGACGGTCCGCGGAAATCGTACGACACCTGTCGGATATACTGCTGGTCTTCGCGCACGATCGTGCTGAGGGCTTCGCGCGCATCCACCCGCGCGACGTCGCCGATCCGCACCGGTGCGCCCGTGAGCGTGGGCACGATCGCATCCTGCAGCTCGTCGAGACTGCGATCACGTGCCCCCGCCGCTTTCACGGTGACCGGCAATTCTTCCCCGCCAATCTCGAGCAGCTGACGCCCCACGGGCCCGCGTACCTCACGCGCGATTGCGCCCGCCAGCAGCGACGCGTTCAACCCGTACCGCGTGAGCGCGGCGCGATCCGGTTCGAGCGTGACCTGATAGCCGCGCTCTCCACCGAAATACCCGCCGCTGGTAATGCGGACTTCGCGCACGCGTGTGATGCGCTCGAGACGCGACTTGAGATCGTCGGCCACGCGCCCCACGCCCTCGTAGGAATAGCCACGCACCTGAATGCGAAAGGTGGCAAAGCTCGATCCGCCGCCACCGCTCGAAAAGCCCGGCCCATCGCCCACCACACTCACACTGGCGCCGCCGATGAGCACCGCGCGTTGCGTCAGTAGCTCCTGCAGTTCCAAAGGCACCGCGGTAAGCCCACCGGCGCGCGTGAACAGCACCGACATCTGCGCCGATGTCCCCGATCGTGTGGCCGCGCGCACCTGCTCCACTTCGGGGCGTCCCACAACGAGCCGCTCGAACTCCGCCATGCCACGATCGAGCGTCCCGGGGTCGGACCCTCGGGGAAACGACAAGCCCACACTGAGCGACGTGCGCCGTTCACCGAACCCGCCGAACGACGACCGCGGCACTTTCTTCACGAAGCCCCAAGAGAGCACCGCCAGCGTCGCGACCGCACCAACGAGCGTGGCGGCTCGCCACCGGAGCAGCCGAATGAGCACGCGCGCGTAGACGCGCCGGAGTGTCGGCCACGCCGCGTTCTGCGCGGCCACCCCCGTCCCCAGCGCCGGTACGACCAGCAGCGCCGTGAAGACGCTCCACCCCAGCGCGAAGACGAACGCGGAAGCGAAGGGCACGAACGCGGCGCGCGTGTCGCCCTGCAAGTACAAGAACGGGAACAGCACGACCGCGGTGGTCAGTGTGCTGCCGATGATCGCCGGCATGATGCGCCGTGTAGCGCGGGCTCGACCATCGGGCGTGTCAGGCTCGGTGCCAAGCCGTTCGACGACCACCAGCCCGTTCTGCACGAGAATGCCGACACCCATGCCGAGCCCGGCCAACGTGAGCAGGTTGGCCGGAATCTTAAAC
>JBBQAK010000310.1:0-4830 GCA_038316215.1 Gemmatimonadales bacterium
GTCTTCGACGCGGTGGTGGTCGAGCTTGCGGTCACTGACTCGAGCGGTATCGCGACGCTGGCCGGTGTGCGCGGCGCGGCGCCGACCGTTCCTGTCGTGGTGTACACGCGCGACCTCGACGATGCCACCGCCATCCGTGCCCTCCGCGCTGGTGCTCATGAGTGTCTCGCCAAGGGCGACATCCCCGCCAACGCGCTGTCGCGGATGCTGGGGTTTGCGATTGAACGCCAGCGGCGACTCGCGACGCTCGAGGCCGCTCGCGTGGAAGCCGCCCATCGGGCAACTCACGATCCGTTAACCGGACTCGCGAATCGCGAGCTGTTTCTTGACCAGCTTGATCGCGCACTCGCCTTTGGTTCGCGCTACAACCGTAAAACGGGTCTGCTGTTCGTCGATCTGGACGGATTCAAGGCGATCAACGACACGATGGGGCATGCCAGAGGCGATGCCTTGCTCAAGGCCGTCTCCGCGCGCCTGCTGGCCTGCGTACGTCGCTCCGATGCGGTCGCGCGGTTAGGCGGCGACGAATTCGTCATCGTGCTGCCGGATGTCACGAGCCGGCGCGACGTGTCGTATGTGAAGGACACGATTCTGGAGTCGCTGCGCGAGCCCGTCCAACTCACCGGCGACGAGGCGCTGATCGTCGAGGCGAGCATCGGCAGTGCGATGTCACCGCTCGACGGCGCGTCCGCACAGGACCTGCTCGACGCTGCCGACGCGGATATGTACCGCGAAAAGTACGAGCGGCGACGCGGACGCATGCTGACGCCCATGGCGGGAATGGCCGCCATCGGGAGCGAAGGCGATGGAGCGATGGAGATTTCGGACTCCGTGTCGCACCGCCGCGAATCGCGACTTCGTGCGGCGGTGGCGCAGGGTGAGTTCGAGGTGTTCTATCAGCCAATTCTCGACGTCGTGGCCGATCGGATCGTGGCGGCGGAGGCCCTCCTTCGCTGGCGCGACCCGGACCGGGGTTTACTCACAGCGTCCGGCTTTATGGCACTGGCCGAGGATACGGGATTGATCGTCCCGATCGGGGAGCAGGTGCTCCGGCACGCGTGCGAATCAATCGTCGCGTGGCGTCGCGATTTCAGTGCGGATGCGCTGCGCGTGTCCGTCAACCTGTCGGCGGTCCAGTTGCGCGAGCACGGCTTCGAGCAGCGGGTCGCGGCGATTCTCGAAGAGACCGGATGTCCGCCCGACGCGCTCACGCTCGAGGTCACCGAGAACAGCACCATGGTCGATGGTGAAACGATCATGGAGACGCTCCGTGCCCTGAAAGGACTTGGACTTCGGCTCGTGGTTGACGACTTCGGTGTTGGCCATGCGTCGCTCACGTTCCTGCGGGAAGCGCCCGTGGACGGCATCAAGATCGACCGCCGATTCGTGTCGCAACTGCTGCTCGATCAGCGCGACCAGGCCATCGTGTCATCCATGGTGCGACTGGCGCGCGGTCTTGGCCTCGATGTAGTCGCGGAGGGGGTCGAGAATGGCGAGCAGTCGCAGCGACTCGCGCGCTTGCAGTGCTTCGAGCAGCAGGGACGTCACTTCGGCGAGGCCATCCCCGCGTTCGAGTTCGCGTCGCTCCTGGCGACGCGCGCCCGCCCGTCCATCACCGACGTGCGTTCGTGGCGCGTTCGTCGCCCGGAGGCGTTGGGCGCCTAGGCCCAACGCGCTCGACGAGGCTCGACGCGACTCGCTACTTCGGGGTGTTCGGATTCACGGGCAACCGGGAATCCGCCGCGGCGGCGCTTGGCGGGCCGCCACCGAGTCGGGAACTGAGTCCCTGTAACAGGGCATCCGGTTCTACGCCGTACTGGGCAGCCGCCGCTTCGAGGAGGCGCATCATGGCGCCCAGCTTTTGCTGCATCGCGTTGGCAGTGCCCTGCCCGTCACCGCTGTCCAGCACGACCAGCCGATCGATCTTGATGTCAGCGGCCGCCGAGGCGAGGCGATCAATCATGTCCGGCAACTGCTGGAGATACAGGAGTGAGAGCCCACGCTCTCCAGCCGCCATGATCTGTTCCTGTACAAAGCGCAGGGCCTTGGCCTGTGCCTCACCCTGTGCGATGACCGGCGCCGCCGCAGCTTCCGCGTCCGCGCGCGCGGCCTCCGCGCGCGCCCGCGCGGGTTCGACCTGCTCCACCTGCAGTCGCACGCGTGTGACTTCTACACGCGCTTCTTCGACGGCCTTTTCGGCGCGAGCCTGCGCCTCGTCGGCGGCGGCCCGCGCGGTGCGCTCGGCGATTTGTGCGGTCCGATCGAGTTCGGCCTGTTTCACGCGCAGCTCGTTCTGCGCCGCGGCGACCATCATCTGCGATTGCGCGCGCGCGACATCGGCTTCCTGCGTGGCGATCGCCTGCTCCCGTTCCGTTTCCGCCGTCGCACGCGCTTCGGCGATCTGCGCATCACGCAACACCTCCGCGGTACGAATGCGTCCGTACGCGCGCAGATAGCCGGCATCGTCACTGATGTTCTGGATCTTGAGCATGTCGAGCTGGAGGCCGAGCTTCTGGAGATCGCGCGTGACCTCTTTCATGAGCTCGGCCTCGAACTTTACGCGATCCTCGTTGGCTTCTTCCGGCGTGAGTGTGGACAACACGCCGCGCAAGTTCGCCGCAAGGGTTTCCTGCGCGAGATCAGCGACCTGCTTCTCGCTGCCGAGAATACGTTCGACGGCGTTGTTGAACACCTCCTCCGGCATCGACGCGATCTTGACGTTCGCCACCGCTTGCACGTCGATCGGGATACCGCCCCGTGCAATCGCGTTGCGCACGCTGATGGTGAGCGGAATCGTATTCAGCTGCATCCACTGCGCGCGCTCGAGCACGGGGATAAGGAACGTCCGCCCGCCACGCACGACGCGATAGCCGACCGACGTTCCGTCGGACAACATGCGTTTCCGTCCGGTAATGACGGCAACCATGTTCGGCGGTACGATAATGAGCAGCTGCTTCGTGGTCAGAATCAGCAAGAACACCAGGAGGAGCAGGAACGCAACGCCGCCCAACGAAAAGAGCGCGGTTCCGAGGCCGTCCTTCAAAAGATCACCCATGTGTGTACTCCAATGGTGCGAGATTGAGATCAACGTGCACGCTGGTCAGTGCGACGAAGGGTGTACAATGGCCATACCGTTCTCGATGCCTTCGACACGGCACGTGGCGAAGTGACTACTATCGAGCGCGGCGACATCCAGGGCGCGTCGGGCAGGTAGCTCGTGCAGTTGGCCGTTCGCGCGGAACGCGATGAGCCCGACGCCGTCCGCGTTGAATGGCAGCACGAGTTGGGCGTCCACGCCGAACACCTGCGCGTCGGCCGGTAAATCGCCTGCCTCACTGCGGCGAAGCATGCGAAAGATCGCGTGCACACCGATCAGCGTCACAACACCCGCACCAATCGAGGCGGTCAGGGTTGTGGCGACAGAGCGCTGCGTGAGCACCGCCAGCACGCCGATTCCGCCGAACGAAAGACTGGCCCACATCATGTTTCGCAGCGAGAACACGGCCAGCAGACCGACATCGTGTGCGGCACCATCGGACAGTTCCGCGTCGCTATCGCCGACACCGAGGGTACTCATGGCCAACAGCCCAGCCCCAAATACGAAGGCCGCAATAAAGAGCCAGATCATCGTCGCGGTCAGTCAAGAATAGTGGGAAAATCCGCCCCATATGACGCATGCTAAATCACGCGTTCTGCGCAGCAATTCGCCAGCCGAACCCGGCACCCGATCGACCGGAGCCCGCCTCTGCCACCTCTGCGTCATGAGCAGCCTGATCCGCGTATGCATCGCCCATCCCCCAGAGGGACTCACCGGATGCGATTATGTACGCTCCCGTGGGCTCGCCGTTCATGCTTCCGACGTGGACGACGGTTACGTCGACACCGTATGTACTCAGCGCCACGAATGGTGTGCTGTCGTCGAATGCCAGCGCGATCTATCAGGCCGTGGTGAACGATTCGTGACCACACAAACGCAAAGCGGGGGTGGCCACGACTGGCCACCCCCGCTTCGTACACCTGCAATCCGACATCTTTTCATGGAGCGTATCGGGATCGAACCGATGACCTCACGCTTGCAAAGCGCGCGCTCTCCCAGCTGAGCTAACGCCCCGATGAACACCAACACTGTAGCATAATCAGGTCCCTGTCCGGAGCCAATCTCTCCGAGGCGAAATCTGAAAGCGGGCGAGCACCTGATGGTGCTCACCCGCTTTATTCCAACGACCCGCCGCACCGTTCCGCGTATGCTACTCGTGCGCGGGGAGCGGCTCCATCGTACGCGCATCGACCGGGACTTGCACCTCGTCCTTGGCTGGCGTCGTCATCATGAACACGCGCATGACGGGGAACGCATCCATGAACGAGAAGTAGCAGAACGCCCACAGACCAAGAAAGCCGACAGTGGTGCCGATTTCCTGGAGTCCGAACGGCAGGCTGGTCGCCTCACCATAAATGGACGGATAAATCTCAATGTACCGATGCAGGTAGATGCCCAGGATGCTGCACACGGCAAAGATCACAAACGTGGGCAGGTACATCTTGGCGGCCTTCGAGATGAGGCCGAAGAACGGCATCACGAACGCCAGCATCGCAACCATCAGCGTGAGGTTCTTCCACACGCCCGACAAGCGCAGTCGATAAAAGTGCGTCTCTTCCGGCAAGTTGCCGTACCAGATCACCAAGTACTGGCTGAAGCTGATGTAGCCAAAGAACGCGGTGAAGGCGAAGCCGAGCTTCCCAAGATCCCAGAAGTGATCCATGGTGACGAGGTCATCGGCCTGCAGGTGGTTCCGCCACCACATCGAGAGAAGCGACAGAGACATCAGCATC
>JBBQAK010000237.1:0-6249 GCA_038316215.1 Gemmatimonadales bacterium
GTTGGCGATCCGGCCGTGCTGCTTCTCGTACCGGTTCCGCTCGGCCTCCAGCAGGCCACGGTGCACGCGCAGGAGATCACTCCGCACGCCGTCGAGGTGACGGAGTTCGGTGGCGGTCGCGACGGGCACCTCGATATGCGAGGGTGGCAACGCGTCAGGCGGAACGGCGTCAGGCGGAACGGCGTCAGGCACGAAGTCGTCAGTCGAATCGGTCATCAAAGCCTCCGAACGCGCCCGGGGGCGCGAGTGATTCTGTGTGGTAATTCTGAAAGATATCGCGTTGCGTTCCCGTTGCGCGTCGCGTAGGATCGGCGGGGTGTCGCCCTGCCGGTGCGGTGGCGACCCAGTGCGTGTTATCCGACCGCCCAACCGAGGCCGCCCACGAATGCGTGTTCTTCCCGTTTCTGCTCGCCTGTGTCGAATCCTGACCGTGGGGACGCTCCTGCCGCTGGCCGCGGTCTCCGCGCAAAACCGCGGGCCGAAGTCGGCCGAGGCGAAGTCGGCGAGCCGAATCCACTCGCCGACGAAGGCTACATCGCGCCACCCCCGTCGATCGCCCGACTGGTCGCTGCCCCGCGCGAGCAGAATGTGAACTTCACGACGCCCAATCCAGGGAGCCGCCAGTTCTTCCTGCGCACCATGGGTGACGGACTGCCGTCGCTGCAGAACGTCGGCAAGGAGCACCACAATCTGGGCGGGCTTCAGGTGGACTATCGCGGCCACCGCGATCGTGCGCTCACGATGCGCAGCAGCGCCGGGTTCGAGGTCACCGAATGGGCCAGCGGCCGGAAGATCCCGGTGGTCGTTCCAGCGGGCGCTCGGGTGAGCACGCCGGTGTGGTCGCCGAACGGCGCGCAGTTCGCGTTTCTCGCGCTGTTTGAGGATGGGACGCAGATCTACGTGGCCGACGCCGCCACGGGAAAGTCGCGCGCCGTGACGACCCGCAACGCCCTCGCCACAAGCGTGACCGCGCCGGAGTGGACGGCCGATGGGTCTTCCCTCGTGACAGTGCTGGTGCCCGACGCCCGCGGCGCCGAACCGAAGGAGCCGAGGTTGGCCACCGGTCCGATGGTGCGTTTGAATGAAAACAACAAACTGAAAACGCGCACGTACGCCGACCTCGTGGCGTCGCCGTTCGAGAAGGCGCTGCTAGAGTACCACATCACCGGACAGCTGGCCGTCGTCAATGTGCAGTCACGCACCGTGAAGAAGGTCGGTGCGCCGGGACTGATCCGCAGCATCGATGCCTCGCCCGACGGACAGTACTTCCGCGTGACGTACGTGGAGAAGCCGTTCTCGTATTTGCTGCCGGTCGCGAGTTATGGCACGCGTGATGTGGTGATCGACGGAGCCGGCACGGTGCTGCGTGAACTCGCGAAGCGTCCGCTGCGTGAAGGCGAAGAGCCGACCGACCCCACCGACCCGCAACCGCGCGCGACCGCACCAGCGGGTCCGGGTGCCGCCGGTCGCGCCGCCGTGGTGGACACGGGCAAGCGCAACATCGCATGGCATCCGTTTGCCGGCGGCTTGCTGTACGCGCAGATCGCGCCGGCATCCGCCAGTGCTCGAGCGGACTCCGCTGCCACGGCGGCTGCCACGGCGGCTGCCACGGCGGCTGCCACGGCGCGCCGCGCTGATCGGTTGATGCATTGGCCCGCGCCGTTCGATTCGACCGGCGGCACGAAGCTCTACGAAACCGCCAATCGTATTGCCAGCGTACAGTTCAGCGACAACGGCAAGATCATGTTCGTGAGCGAAACCGGCACCGCCGGCGCGTTCGAGCAGGCGATCTTCCTCGACGAGAACAACGCCAAGTTCACTGTCATCGCGCCGCGCGCGCGTGGTCGTGGCGCAGACAGCTCGGCCCGTCCCGCGCCCGCGCCGACCGGTGGTCCCGGTGGTCGCGGTGTGCGCACGTCGGAGCTCGTGACGCGCCCCGGACGCCGAGGCGTGCCGGTGGTGGTCGTCTCGACCGATGGCAAGTACGTATTCACGCAGGGCGCGACCCCCGACAGCGCCGGCAAAACGCCGCGCGCGTTCGTGGAAAAGATCGAGATCCGCACGGGCACACGGAGCCGCGTGTATGAGAGCGCGGCCGACGTGTTCGAGACGATCTACGCGCCGCTCGACGATGATTTCACGCGCGTAGTGATTCAGCGTGAAGCGCCGACCATCGTGCCGCAGTCGTACGTGCTCACACTGGCGTCACGCGATGCGAAGCAGCTCACGAACAACGTGGATCTCATGCCCGAGATCACGAACGCGGTACGCAAGACGGTCGTGGCCCGTCGCGCCGACGGCTACTCGTTCAACGTGAAAGTCACGCTCCCTGCCGACTACAAGGACGGCACGCGCCTGCCGGCGATGTTCTGGTTTTACCCGCGCGAGTACGACAATCAGGAGGCATACAACCGCAGCCTGACGCAGGGCGCTGGTGCGGCCAATCGCTTCCCGACCTATGGTCCGCGCTCGCTCGCCTTCCTCGTGACGCAGGGCTATGCGCTGATCGAACCCGACGCGCCGATCTTCGCCAGCGAAGGGCAGCTGCCGAACGACAATTATGTCGTAGACCTTCGCAACAACCTCGCCGCCGTCATCGACGCGCTCGACACGCTCGCCATTGTCGACCGTCAGCGCCTAGGCATCGGCGGCCACAGCTACGGCGCCTTCAGCACGGTGAACGCGATGGTCCACACGCCGTTCTTCAAGGCCGGCATCGCTGGCGACGGCGCATACAACCGCACGCTTACCCCGAACGGCTTCCAGAGCGAGCGGCGCGACCTCTGGCAGGGTCGTCAGACCTATCTCGAGATGTCGCCGTTCCTGTACGCCGACCAATTGAACGGCGCCCTTCTGATGTACCACAGCAGTGAGGACCAGAACGTGGGCACCGACCCGATCAACTCGATCAAGATGTTCCACGCCCTCCAGGGACTCGGTAAGACCGCGTCGCTGTACATGTATCCGTATGAAGATCACGGCCCGGTGGCGCGCGAAACCGTGCTCGATCAGTGGGCCCGCTGGGTGGCGTGGCTTGACAAATACGTGAAGAATTCCGGTGGGAAACCGAAGCTCACAACGATGTAGGGGAGCCTTTTCCGTATGACGTCGTATGCTCGCCGCACCGCACGGGGCGCACTGTTCGCTGCCGTGACATTTTCACCGTTCGCCCTGCATGCGCAGGCGGCGGCTCAGCGCCCACATATCAGCGTCATGTTCAGCGACGCGGTCGACACGCGTACCGCGTCGCACAACGAGTCGATCAGCGGTGCCTTCCGAACGATGGCCGTGCAGCTGTCCCGTCCGCTGTTCACGGTGGGGGGCATGCACGTCGCCTGGCTCGGCGAGGTCATGCCGGCGATGCTCGTCACGGCTGGCGCGCCACCGAATCGTGTGCCCACGCCCACCACCGACCCGGCCGAAGCTAATGACCCGCGGCGACTCGCGCGCTATCAGGTGCGCGATGCGTTCGGTGTCGGCTTCGCCCCGCTAGGGGCGGAAGCCGCGCTCTCGCTTGGCGAGCAGACGCACGTGCTCGTCAACGTCACGTCCGGCGTGGCGTGGTTCTCGCGCGTGGTGCCGTATGGCAAGGCTACGCAGGCCAACTTCACCGTGGCGCCGGGGCTGTTTCTCGAACGTCGAATTGGACACCGTCAAGCGCTCGCCGTGGGCTATCAACTGCATCACCTGTCGAACGCGAGCATGGGCGGTGCGAATCCCGGGATGAACTCGCACATTTTCTCGGTGCGCGTGTCGAAGTTGCGCTGACGGATCGGGGTCAGGGCAAACCCAGACGCTAATGACCGCCCGGCAAGTCGTCGAACTCGAGCTTGTAGATGTCCTCGATCGGCGTACCCGGCTCCAGCATCAGCTGGTCCTTGATCAGCCCCGTGTTCAAGTCGTACACCCAGCCGTGAATGAACAGCTGATGTCCCGCCTGCCAAGCATGCTGTACGAAGCTGGTTTCGGCCAGCTTCCACACCTGCTCCTGCACGTTCAGCTCCACCAGCCGGCTCAGCTTCCGCTCCGTATCAGGGAGCCCGTCGAGCTCATGCTGATGCATGCGGTACACGTCCTTGATGTTGCGCAGCCACTTGTTGATGAGCCCAAGATGCTTGTGGGACATGGCATTGCGTACGCCGCCGCAGCCGTAATGGCCGCAGACGATCACGTGGTTGACCTTCAGCACCTCGATGGCGTACTGCAACACGCTCAACATGTTGAAGTCGGTGTGCAGTACCTGGTTCGCGATGTTGCGATGCACGAACAGTTCGCCGGGCTCGGTACCGGTGACATCCTCCGCCGGCACGCGGCTATCCGAGCAGCCAATCCAGAGAAATTCCGGATTCTGGTCGTCAGCCATGCGCAGGAAGTAGTCCTCGCGCACGTTGAGCTTGTCCTGCACCCACGCCCTATTGGCCAGGAGGAGCTTCTTATACGATTCCATGCGCACGACCCCGTTTGCGGAAGTTCTGCATTTTCTGGTGAAAGTTCTTGAACTCGACCTGGATGTCCCGGTGGTGCGCCCCTTCCTCGAAATCGGCGAGCACGTCGTACACGTCGCGATCAATAAACGTGGCGCGTGTGCCGTCGACGATCAGACTGGAGTTCGGTGGTAACGACGACAACTTTTCTTTGAGCTCCGTCTTGTTCACGAACGAGGCATCCTTGTTGAGTCGCAGCAGAAACATCCGGTCTTGATGCACCAACGTGAAGGCCGAGTGATGATTGGTGCGAATCACAAAGATCACCCCGAACACGATACCGATCAGCACACCGGTGAGCAGATCGGTGAAGACGATCGCGAGCACAGTGATGATGAATGGCAGGAACTGATCCAGCCCCGTTGCCCAGATTTCCTTGTACAGTTTGGGCTTGGTGAGCTTGTACCCGATCATGAGCAGCACCGCCGCCAAGCTTGCCAGCGGAATGAGATTGAGCAGTTTCGGGATTGCAACCACGCATCCAAGAAGCAGCACGCCATGAATGAACGCGGACCAGCGCGATTTCGCCCCGGCATACACGTTGGCCGAACTCCGCACGATCACGGCGGTAACGGGAATGCCGCCAAGTAACCCCGCTGCCACGTTCCCTACGCCCTGCGCCAGTAGTTCCCGGTCTGGATCGGAAATCCGTCGCTGCGGGTCGATCTTGTCTGACGCTTCAAGTGAAAGCAGCGACTCGATGCTGGCCACCACCGCGATCGTGAGTCCAGTGGTATAGGTTCGGCGATCGGTCCAGCGCGACCAATCGGGCAACGTGAGCTGCGCAAAGAAGTCACCGGCACCGCCGGCCGGCAGCATAACCAAGTGCCCGTCCTCGGCGCGTAAGTAGAATCCGTCGAAGAGGAATCGGAACGACTCGTTGAGCGCGATGCCCACGATCACCACGACAAGCGCGCCGGGAATCGCGGACAACGCCTTCCGTGATTTCACCCACGGGCTTTCCCAGGTCAGTAAAATGGCGAGAGAGACGACGGCGATGATGACCGCCTCGCCATTCGCCGTGGCCACGGCTGAGGCGATGTCGGAGATCGTAGTGGACGATCCATCGGCGGCGCGGAAGAAATCGAAGTCCCCTTCGAATCGCGCGTCGCGCCCGAGGGCATGCGGGATCTGTTTGAGGATGATGACCACGCCGATCGCCGCCAGCATGCCCTTGATCACGGCATTGGGCACATAGTTGGCGATGCGCCCCGCGCGTATCAATCCGAAAGCGATCTGGAAGAGGCCCGCCACCATGACCGCCAGCAGGAACGCGGGGAACGATCCCAATGTCTGGATCGCCGTCGCGACGATGACCGCGAGGCCGGCGGCGGGTCCGCTCACGCTGACGGACGACCCCGACAGCAGCGAAACGATCAAGCCGCCGATGATGCCCGCGATGACGCCGGAAAACAGCGGCGCACCAGAGGCGAGCGCGATACCGAGGCAGAGCGGCAGCGCGACGAGAAAGACCACCAATCCAGCCGGTGCGTCGGCAGCGATCGTAGCCCACGGCGTATTGGGCAGCCGTGGTGGGGACGGATTCGTCATGAAATTCAGCGGGGGCGGGGTCGCTGAGGAACAGCAAGAAGGATGTGCGTAACAGCGGTGAATCTACACGAGTCGCGCGGGTCGATGTCGATTTCCACGGGGAACCGATCGGGACCCCTTTCCGTGGCCGTCGCGTTTGACTAACGACACGGCGGGCAGTCCGCCGTTCGTTCACCCCATAAGTCACGTCCACCTATGCGTTTCACCACCCTTC
>JBBQAK010000349.1:0-4362 GCA_038316215.1 Gemmatimonadales bacterium
GCCTCCCGCGCCGGCGTCGGCGCTGAGTGCGGCTCCGTCGGTGCCGACCGTTGGTGCCTGGCGTGGGTGGGTGAAAGTGACCATCGCCGTGGCCGCCGCCGCCGGCCTCATGTTCTGGCCGTGGCCGGCGCAGTGCGGCGCCCCGCTGATCGGGTTCACCGCCGCCACCGGTGCGGTGGCGCTGTTGGGCCTCTGGAGCGCGATCGGCACCTGGAGGCACCGTCTTGGCCTCGCGCACGTGGCATCGCTGCTGGTGGTGGTCTGGGGGCTTGGGCTGGGTGCTCGCGAGGTCCTGCCGCGCATCGGATACGCGATGCCGACCTCCGAGCGCAGCGAAGGCTGGAGTTGCCCCGCTCCGTCGGGAATCCCGTCCAGCGCCCCCGTTTTGCGCTAGTTTTCAGGGATGACGACTTTTCACAACTTCATTGGCGGCGCGTGGGTCGCGCCGTCGACCGGCGACTATTTCGAAAATCGCAATCCGGCCGACCAGCAGGACGTGATCGGCCGCTTTCCCTCCTCTGGCGTGGCCGATGTGGACGCCGCCGTCGCGAGTGCGCAGCGTGGGTTCGACCGCTGGAAGCGCACGCCGGCGCCGGCACGCGGTGATGTGTTGCGCCGGGTCGGCGATCTGATGGCGGCGCGTAAGGAAGAAATCGCCAACCTCATGACACGCGAGATGGGCAAGCCGCTCGCGGAAACACGCGGTGATGTGCAGGAAGGCATCGATACCGCGTACTACGCGGCCACCGAAGGACGCCGTCTGTTCGGCCACACGGTGCCCAGCGAACTCGCCAGCAAGTGGGCGATGACCATGCGTCGCCCGATCGGCGTGTGCGGGCTGATCACGCCGTTCAACTTCCCGATGGCCATCCCCACGTGGAAGGCCTTTCCGGCGCTGCTCTGCGGCAATTCGGTGATCCTCAAGCCCGCCGAGGATGTACCGCACACGGCCACCGTACTGGTGGAGATCCTGCTGGAAGCCGGACTGCCGCCCGAAGTGATTCAGCTCGTGCACGGCATGGGCGAGGTCGTCGGCAAGGCGCTGGTGGAGCACCCGAAGGTGCCAGTGATTTCGTTCACGGGCTCGACCGAAACGGGCCGCTTCGTGGGCGAAACATGCGGTCGGATGCATAAGCGGCTGTCGCTCGAGATGGGCGGCAAGAACGCGCAGATCGTGCTCGACGATGCCGATCTCGATCTGGCGATCGACGGGGTGTTGTGGGGTGCCTTTGGCACCACGGGACAGCGTTGCACCGCGACCAGCCGTCTCATTCTGCAGCGCGGCATTCACGACACCTTCGTGGAGCGTTTGGTGGCACGGGCACACGCGCTCGTGCTCGGCGACGGCCGCGTGGCTGGCAACGAAGTCGGGCCGCTGGTCAACGAAGCGGCGCGCGAGAAGGTCGAACGCTACGTGCAGATCGGACAGGAGCAGGGGGCCACGCTGCGCTGCGGCGGTGCGCGGGCCACGGGCGGCGCGCTCGACCGGGGCTTCTTCTTCCAGCCCACCATCTTCACGAACGTGACGGCCGGATCACGCTTGGAACAGGAAGAGATCTTCGGACCGGTCCTGTCGGTGATTCAGGTCGCTTCCGTTGAGGAGGCGTTCACGGTAAACAACGGAGTCCGCTACGGACTGTCGTCGTCGGTGTACACGAGCAACGTGAATGTGGCGTTCCGAGCGTTGCAGGATCTCGACAACGGCATCACGTACGTGAACGCGCCCACGATCGGCGCTGAGGCGCATCTGCCCTTCGGTGGCGTGAAGGAAACGGGCAACGGACATCGCGAAGGCGGCTGGGAAGTGTACGAGTTTTACTCGGAGACCAAGGTGGGCTATGTGGATTACTCCGGTGCACTCCAGCGCGCACAGATCGATAACTACTAAGCGCGGTGCAGCGAAACGCGCCGTACGACGATGAGTCGGTGAGAGGCTGATGGCGCTGAAGAAGGATCACCGCGCGAACGCCCTGCGGGCGGCCAATGGCCGCTCGCATCGGCGCGCGTTCTCGTTCGGCTGGATCTGGGAGTGGGCCAAAGTGCTGCCGCCGGCCGTGCTGCTCTTTCTCGTGCTCCGCACCTTCGTCGCGGAAGCGTACAAGATCCCGTCGGGCAGCATGGAGCGCACGCTGCTCGTCGGGGACTTCCTGTTGGTGAACAAGTGGCTGTACGGCGCCGAGGTCCCGTATTCGCGGCGTCGGTTGCCGGCGGTACGGGCGCCGCAGATCGGTGACATTCTGGTGTTCGAGTGGCCGGCCGACCCAACGAAGAGTTTTGTGAAGCGACTGGTGGGGCGGCCGGGTGATACGCTGTCGATGCAAGGCGGTTCGCTGCTGCGCAACGGTGCACGGCTGCGGGAACAGTATGTGTCGCATACGGAACCGAACGTCGATCCCATGACCGACGAATTCCGGTGGCAGCGCGGCTACCTCACGAAGACGGCCGCGGCCGCGGAAGCGGGTATGCCGTCGATCTATCGGCCATCGCGGGACAACTGGGGGCCCATTATCGTACCGCCGAAGCACTTCTTCGTCCTCGGCGACAATCGCGATAACTCGCTCGACAGCCGCTACTGGGGCTTCGTCCCCGACAGTCTGCTGCGAGGCACGCCGTGGATTGTGTATTACAGCTTCACACCGGACTCCACGGCGCGAGCGCCGTGGATCACCCGCATCCGGTGGGGACGTCTCGGTTCCGTGGTACGCTAGCGCGTGTGCAAGTGCGTGTGCATGTGCGAGCGCGTTCGCGTTCGCTTTCGTCTGCGCGAGCGCTTCCGATGGCGATTCTCCTCGCGATTTAGCGTCGGCATGCGTTGACGAATGGTGCCTCAGTAGTTCACGATTAAGGGGTTAGTAGTTAGTAATTGTACGTAGGACGCCGCGCTTCCCCCGCCGCGCGGTCGCATGTCCAGTCTTTCTGCCACACGAGCCGCCCCGCCATGGCTGTGACGTCCCCGAAAAAGAAGGTGTCGTACGAGGAAGGCTCCCTCGATCAGTACCTGCGCGACATCAGCGCGTATCCGCTGATCTCCCGCGAAGAAGAAGCCGAGCTTGCGCGGCGGATCCGGGTTGGTGATCAGGAAGCGCTCGACAAGTTGGTGCGATCGAATCTGCGATTCGTGGTCTCCGTCGCGAAGAAGTATCAGAATCAGGGCGTGTCGCTCTCCGACCTGATCAATGAGGGCAACCTTGGCCTCATCCGCGCTGGCCACAAGTTCGACGAGACGAAGGGCATCAAGTTCATCTCGTACGCGGTCTGGTGGATTCGTCAGGCCATCCTGCAGGCATTGGCTGAGCAGTCGCGCATCGTGCGCGTACCGCTGAATCGGGCGGGTACGCTACACCGCATCGGGAAGCGGGCGAACACGCTGCTGCAGGAGCTGGGACGCGAAGCGACGCACGCCGAGATCGCCGAAGGGATGGACATCACCGAGGAAGAAGTTGCCAAGACGATGGCTATTTCTCAGGTGCACCTGTCGCTCGACGCGCCGCTCACGCCGGGCGAAGACAACCGTCTGCTGGATTATCTGCCCGACCTGAACCACGCGACGCCGGATGAGCAGACGTTTGAGAAGGCGCTGACCGAAGCGATCGAGGATTCGCTCGGCAGCCTGAAGGAGCGCGAATCGAAGATCCTGCGCCTCTACTTCGGGATCGACGACACGGAGCCGATGACGCTCGAGGAAATCGGCTCGTTACTGGGCATCACCCGTGAGCGGGTGCGTCAGATCAAGGAGAAGGCACTGTCGCGTCTCCGGCACGTTTCACGATCCAAGTCGCTCGAAAGCTTCCTGGGCTGAGCCCATACTGATTCTATGGCTTCTACGTATTCCTTCGACGTCACCACCAGTGTCGACCTGCAGGAAGTGGATAACGCGGTCAATCAGACGCAGAAGGAGATTGCCCAGCGATTCGACTTCAAGGGGGCGCTGGTCGAGATCGAGTTCAAGCGCACCGACAGCATCGTGAACCTGTCCACCGACAGCGACATGCGCATGGAGGCATTGTTCGACGCGCTGCGCGGCAAGCTCATCAAGCGCGGCGTGCCGGTGAAGAATCTCGACATCGGTGACGTGAAGCCTGGCGGCGGCGATGTGGTGCGCCGCGAAATCAAGCTGAAAATGGCGCTGGACTCCGACCAGGCGAAGAAGGTCTCGGCCACGATCAAGGACGCCAAGCTCAAAAAGGTCACCGCCAGTATTCAGGGCGATCAGGTGCGCGTATCGAGTCCCGACAAGGACGCGCTGCAGGACGCGATCGCCGTGCTCCGAAAGGCGGACTTCGAGGTGGAGTTGCAGTTCGGCAACTTCCGCTAGGCGCCGCGCCGGGATGCAGAATGTACCGCTGATCTCGGCCACCCTTC
>JBBQAK010000325.1:0-4683 GCA_038316215.1 Gemmatimonadales bacterium
CACGCTGCTGCTGTACGGCCCCGTTCACCGACATCCGCACCGTGTACGTTCCCGGCAACACGAGCGGGCCCGGTGTGGTCGCACGTGGCCCTTCGTCGTCATCCTCACCGCCGCCACCCCGAATCGGGAGATCGGCGTCGCGTAGATTCCACATCACGCGATTCACGCCGCGCACCATCGTGGGCTTGAGCGTCTGCACCGCACGACCTGCGCTGTCGAGTACCGTGAGCGCAACGGCCGTTCCCGCGTCGCGGACCCAGTAGTCGATGAGCGCACCGTTGGCCGGGTTCTCGCCGCGGAAGATCATGTCACCGGTGTGCGGACGCAGATTCGTGGTGCGGATCTGTATCGCCGGCTGTACCGTGAACAGATGCGCGCTCCTGGCCGCCACCGCCGGGGTAAGCTCCTGCAGCGCGTTGAGCTGATCGAGAATCCAGAGCCCGCGCGCGTGCGAACCCAACACCAGGGTGTTGTCGCGCCTCTGGATCGTGATGTCGTTGAACGGCATCATCGGCATGTTGTTGCGCAGTGGCACCCACTGACCTCCGGCATCGGGCGAAATGAACACGCCGAATTCGGTAGCGAGATACAAGAGCGTCGCGTTCCGCGGATCTTCACGCACCGTGCGCGCGACCCGATTCGCGGGCAACCCCGCATCGATGCGACGCCACGTGGTGCCGAAGTCGGTCGTGGCATACACGTAGTTCGCGAAGTCGTTGCTGCGATGGTTGTCGATCACCACATACGCCGTGCCCGCCGCATGCCGCGAGGCTTCGACTCCGGCAAGCCACGAACCCTTCGGCAGCCCGGAGAAACGGTCCTGCGCGTCCACAAACGTGGCGCCGCCGTCGCGTGAGATGCGGAATCGGCCATCATCGGTCCCTACGTACAGCAGGCCCTTCATGCGCGGCGATTCGGCCAGCGCCGTCACGCCGGGGAAGTACGGCACGCCGTCGTCGAGCGAGAGCGTGTTCTCGCCGGGCAAGCGTCCCATGAGGGCCAGACGCGAGCGATCCACGCCGGTGCTCATGTCGCCGAGATCCTTCCACGTGCGTCCGCTGTTCAGCGACTTGAACAGATGCTGACCGCCGGCGTACACCGTCGCCGTGTCGTGCGGCGAGATGATGAAGGGCGCATCCCAGTTGGCTGGATGCATCGCATTGCCCAGCACCTGTTCGGCACCCGGCTTGCCCCACGTTTCCCAATTACGACGACCCGCGATGTGTCCCGTGGAATCACCGGGGCGGATGTCCTGCACTTCCCATGTCTTCGTGTCGCTGCGCTGCAAGCCCAGAAACTGTGAGGCCGAGTAGACGGTGCGCGGGTTCAGCGGATTCGGCGTCACGTGAAAGCCGTCGCCGCCACACAGGCGCGAGAAGTGTTCATTCAGCACGCCGCTCGTGGTCCAGCTGGCGCTCGGCCCCATCCAGCAGCCGTTGTCCTGCAGGCCGCCATACACATTGAACGGCACGGCGTTGTCGGTCGTCACGCGATAGAACTGCGACAGCGGCAGCGAGGTGACGTACAAAAACTTGTTGCCGCGATCGTAGCTGATCCCGATGCCGCCATCGTCGAGCTTCACCACATGACGACTGTTGCTCGGATTCACCCACACGAACCGATCGTCCCCGTGCGTGGTCGTGCGTGGCGCCGTAAACGTCTTGCCGCCGTTGTCGCTGAAAGAATAGGCATTCAGCATGTAGATGCGCTGATCGTCATTCGGATCGATGATCACCTGGCTGGCGTACATCGGACGCGGATTCCAATCGCTCATAAACGTCCACGAGGCACCGGCGTCTTCGCTGCGATACACGCCGGCCTTGCGCACCATATACGCGGTGCTGGCGTTGTAGCGCGCGCCCTGCTCGATGCTGACCGTCAGGATTTTGGGATTCTTGCGATACACGCCGATGCCGATACGGCCATACTCCCCGTCGGGCAGTCCATGCCCCGTCAGCTTGGTCCAGGTGACGCCGGCGTCGGTGCTCTTCCAGAGCGCGCTGCCCGGACCACCGCCGTCGAATCCATAGGCGCTGCGACGACGCTGGTAGGTTGACGCGTAGAGGACGTTCGGATCGTTCCAGTCCATCGCCACATCGGTGGCGCCGGTTTCGTCATCCACGAACAGCGTGCGCGTCCAGGTGCGGCCGCCGTCGGTGGTGCGGTACAAACCACGGTCGCCGCCGGCGCCCCACACCGAGCCCTGCGCCGCCACGTACGCGATGTCTGGATCACGCGGGTGCAGTTGAATACGGCCAATGTGCATGCTCTTGGCCAGTCCCATGTTCTGCCACGTCGTGCCGCCGTCGGTGCTCTTGTACACGCCGTCACCCCACCCCACGCTCTGACGACTGGCGCGCTCACCGGTGCCAACCCAGAGGATCTGCGGGTTGGGCTGGAACACCGCCACGTCGCCGATCGAATGCACCGGCGCATCGAACGTGGAATTCCAGGTCACGCCATTGTCGGTGGTACGCCAGAGCCCACCCGTGGCACCGGCCACGTACCACGTGCTCGGGTTTGACTCGACGACGTCCATGTCGACCACGCGGCCGCTCATCGACGCGGGGCCGATGTTGCGCAGTCGCAGGCCGCCGAGGTCAGCCGACGTGAAGGACGCCGTCGATTGGGCGTGCAGGGCGGCAGGGAGGGCCCACAACAGGGCCGGGAACAGGAAACGGGAGGCGCGAACGCGCATAAGGCACCAGGGTCGGCGGGAGACAGGTGAACGCCAGAGCAATATGCGGCGTATTGTAGGAGATCGCTGGACGTTTCGATTTGCGTCCGGCTCACTGCTTCACCCGACCAAGGATGCGTCTCGTGTTTCGACCCGCACGTCTTGCTGCCACGGCGATGGCCCTGCTCACCGGTGCCTCCGTGGCGCTCCCCGCGCAGAATCGCCCCAACGCCACCAAAGTGGCGCGCCCGGAACGGCCCGTGTGGCCCGACGAGGGGCCGCGCACCTGGGCACCACGTCCCACCGTGTCGGCGATTACGGCCAATGATCTTCGCACCCGGCTCTATCAGTTCGCGGACGACTCGATGCAGGGGCGTCGGATCGGGGAGAAGGGCAACGTCAAGGGCACCGAGTACATCGCTCGCGAGTTCAAGCGCCTCGGCCTCAAGCCGGCCGGCGACAGCGGCTCGTACTTCCAGACCCTCCCCTTCGGCCCCACCCTCTTCGATAGCAGCGCGTCATCGCTGCAGATCGGCAGCGCGGCGCTGGCGACCAAGCGCGACTGGATCCCGACCGCGCCGACCGCACAGAATGGTTTCGGTGGCAAAGCCGACGTGAATGGCGTGCCAGCCGTCTTCGCCGGCACGTGGGGTGACACGGCGGTGATGCTCGATCCGGAGGCGTTCAAGGGCAAGATCGCGGTCTTCATGGCCGCGCCAGGCGCGGGCGCCTCGGGTGGCGTGCGCGGACCCGCGTCGTTCGTGAGCTGTGCCGACGTGCCAGACAAGTTCGGCGTGAACGCGATTCTCGCCGCCGACAAAGTGGCAGCGTCCACCCCTGCCCGTCAGGCCGCCGCCGCGACCGCTGCGGCGGCGCGTGACACCCGCGCCCGGCGCGCCGGTGCCGTGGCGGTGCTGGTGGTCGGCCTCGACGAGATGACGCCGGCCACGATCAACGCCGCCTTCGAGGGCCGTAACGGCATGCGTCCCACCACCGCGCTCAATGCCGACGCGCCCGCCGGCGCGACCATCTCGCGCAAGACGGCCGAACAGCTATTCGGCAAGCCGATGAGCGAGGTGACGGTCGGCACGGTCGGCGCGCCGATCACGGCGTCGTGGAACCAAACGTGGCGTCCAGCGGCGTATGCCGCGCGCAACGTGATCGCCGTGCTTCCCGGTTCTGATCCGACGCTCAAGGAAGAGTACGTGCTGGTGGGCGCGCACAACGACCACGTGGGCATCAACACGACGGTCGTCGATCACGACTCGCTGCGTGCCACAAACTTCGTGACGCGTCGTCAAGGCAACAATGATCCGTCCTGCATTCCGACGGCCGAGCAGCAACTGAAGATCAACGCGCTGATCGCGAAGGCGCGCGCGGCGCGGCCGGCCCGTAAGGACTCGATTATGAATGGCGCCGACGACGACGGCTCGGGCTCGATGGTGTTGCTGGAACTCGCCGAGAAGTTCGCCAAGGAGAAGCCGGCCCGCTCGATCATCTTCGTGTCGCATCAGGGCGAAGAAGGCGGCCTGCTCGGCTCGCGCTGGTTCGTCGACAACCCGACGGTGCCGATCGACAAGATCGTGGCCGCGCACAACATGGACATGGTCGGCAAGGGCCGTGTCGATCAGGTGAAGTTCGGCGGACCGAACTCCGTGCAGATGCTCGGCGCGCGTCGCCTGTCGCGCGACTTCGGCGACATCATCGACTCCGTGAACGCGAACAGCGCCGAGCCGATGGCGATCGACAAGAGTTGGGACATTCCCGCCAACCCGCTCAACCGCTTCTGCCGCAGCGACCAGGTGAACTACGTCCGCAAGGACATTCCCGTGGTATACATGTCGCTTGGCTACGGCCCCGACTACCACATGCAGTCGGATGAACCGCAGTACATCGACTACGATCACGCCGCGCGACTCGGGCGGTTCGTGCACGAGGTGATGACGGCGGTGGCGAACCGAAAAGAAAAACCGGCGATCGGCGGTGCGGACCCGAGCTACCCGAGT
>JBBQAK010000215.1:0-6767 GCA_038316215.1 Gemmatimonadales bacterium
TGAGCAACGGCGTCACATTTCGTCGCACCACCGGTGTGCCGCGTGAAGAATCGGTGAACTGCGCAATGCGGTTCTGACTCCAGGTCGCGTTACCCGCCAGCACCACCCGAGAAATGCCGCGATACGCGGCGTCCACTTCGATACCGCGGCGGTAGCTGCTTCCCACGTTGCGACGCAGAATGGCACCCGACGCCGTCGGTGCACCGATACGCGCGATGTCGTTGCGGAAATCCATGCTGTACACGTTGGCCGACAGCTCCAGCGTGGCGCGCGACAGCGTGATGCCCAACTCGGCGTCGCGCACCGACTCCGGCTTCACCCGCGTGAAGTCACCGTAGTCGGCCACGTTGCCACTGTTCAAGTCGTCGTCGCCGGCGAACAGATCGTTACGGGCCGGCTCACGGTTGGTGATACCGTAAGACGCGTAGGTCGACACGCCCGGTGCGAGCTGGTACGTGACACCAGCCTTCGGATTGAAGAACAGCCAGTCGATGCTGCGCTCGTCGATGCCGGCATTGGCGTCGGGCTCATAGCGGAAATTCGCGTACCGTCCCTGCAGGTCGGCAAACCAGCGAGCCCGCCCCGCATCGAGCGACAGTTTGGCGAAAGCGCTCGCGTCCTGCTTGTGACCCGTGTTGTCGTACAGCGTGGTCGACGGCTGGAGGTAGCCGCGATGCGCGCGTTGATACGTGTTCGCATTGATACCGGTGTTCACGCGCAACGCACCGCGCTCGGCGTTGTAGGCGCTCGTAACGCCGTACCATGTGTGCGCCAGATTGAAGCGATAGCGATCGGGGAGTTCGATGTAGTCGTAGTTGCCGCTGGCCGAGTTGCGATACACCGTGGTGCTCACCGATCCGCCGTTCTGGAGCGCGCGGGTGTACGCCAGCGACACCATCTGTTGTCCGAACTTGTCACGCTCGTCGGGCTGCAGTGGATTGTACCGGCGGTTGGTTTGCAGCTGCGCTAATGTGGCGCCGGTGTACGACAGCGTATCGGCCAACAGTCCCACCAGTGTCGTGAGCTTCAGCACATCGCGCGCGCCAAACCAGCCGGCGCCCACGAACGCCGAACGTCCCATCACGCCGCTGTGATCGCGGAAGCCGTTGGTACGCAGGGCGCTCGCGCGGCCGTACACCGCGAATTTGCTGTCAGTGAGTCCTGAGTTGAACGACGCGCTCACGCGCTGTGCACCGAACGATCCCATCTGCAGCTGCACATCACCGCCAGCATCGGCGCGCGCCACCGGCATGGTCTCGAAGTTCACGCTGCCCGCGAACGACGCCGTGCCGGCGGTGCTGGTACCTACCCCGCGCTGCACCTGCACCGACTGCACGTTCGACATCAGATCGGCCAGGTTGGCGAAGTACAGCACCTGATCCTCCATGTCGTTGAGCGGGACGCCGTCGAGCGTGATGTTGATGCGCGTCTGGTCGATGCCACGCAGCCGGAGATAGCTGTAGCCCCAGTTCGTACCCGTCTCAGTGTGTGAGGTCATCGACGGGGCGGCATTCATGAGCAGCATCGGGACGTCTTGCCCGAAGTGCCGCTGTGTGATCGCGGCGCGGCCGATCGTGGTCTGCGAGATCGGCGCCTGTTCATTGGCGCGGATGGCGCGCACCAGCACGCCTTCGATGCTCCGAACGGAGTCGGCCTTGGCGGCCGCCTTGACGCTGTCCGGACGGATCTGCGCGCCGAGCGGGGCGACGGTGAGGGAAAGCAGGGATGCCGCCGTGGCGGTCATCAGGGTGGCGACACAACGTCGCCGCGTGCGCCATAGGCGCGCGATTGCGTGCGGATACATCGATTGGACTCCCTACGCCGGTACGAGCCGGATCAGGTTCTACGGGACTCTCTCAGCCGACGCTCATTAGCGGCGCCGGCACCCCGGTCATGTGCGATGAACCCTAATTAGCTTTGGCGGTCATGACTAGTACGGAGATCCACCTCCTGTCCGACCCCTGCGCTTGGCTCATCGCGCACGGGAGCTCCTGCGCAGAGCTCCTGGGCTTCATCACGGGTGTCCTCAACGTCTGGCTTGTGACCCGCGAGAACATTTGGAGCTGGCCACTCGGCGTACTCAACGCCGGCTTCTACGTGGTGGTATTCGCCCGTACCGGCCTCTACTCAGACACGGGCCTGCAGGTGGTGTACCTGGTGCTGTCGCTCTACGGGTGGTGGCATTGGCTGCGCGGCGGACCCAATCATGAGGCCGTCGTGGTCACGCGCACTTCGCGTCGTACGGCGTTGCTGTTCGCGGCGATTGCCGTCGTTTCGTGGGTCACACTGGCCACGATCACGCGACGTCTACCTGGCGCCGCGCTGCCGTGGCTCGATGCGGCGCTCGTATCGATCAGTCTGGTGGCGCAGTACATGATGACGCGCAAGCTCCTCGAGAACTGGCTGCTCTGGATCGCCGTCGACGTGGTCTACATTGGTCTGTTCATCAACCGGCAGCTCCCGCTCACGGCAATTCTGTACGCAGTGTTTCTGGTGCTTGCCATCATCGGCTACGTGCAATGGCATCGATCAGCAGCGCGGACGCGCCTCACGTCGTGAGCCGCGAACTCACCCGCATCGTCCTGACCGGATCGGAGTCGGTGGGCAAGACGACACTCGGCGCGCAGCTCGCGGCGCACTATGGCGTGGCGTGTGTGCCGGAATTCGTGCGCGACTACGCGGCCGCCAAGGGCGCTCCGCTCGACTTCCGCGACCATGGCCCGATTGCCAAGGGGCAGATGGCGCTGGAAGACACGCACATTGCCAGCGCAATGGCGCGCGGTGACGCGTTGCTGCTGCAGGATACGGACTTGGTGAGCACGGTCGTGTACTGCTACCACTACTTCGGTCGCTGTCCTGAGTTCATCGAGGCGGCGGCCGTCGCGCGCCGCCCAACGCACTATCTTCTGCTCGATATCGACGTGCCCTGGGTCGCCGACGGTATCCGCGACCGCGAAGAGCGGCGCGATGAGGTGCAGTCACTCTTTCGCGACACGCTGGCGCGATTCGACGCGCCGGTTACCGTTGTGCAGGGCACGTGGGAGGAACGACTCACCACGGCTACCGCACTTATCAACACGCTGCTTCACGATGCTCCTGGCGCGACGTCTGGCGCATCGCATCGCTGATCCGCCGGTACGCCAACACCTTCACCAACTCCGATCACCATGGCCGACAAGACACAGTCCTTTGCGAATCACGCGCAGTACGTGCCCATGTATCACTTTTTCACCAGCCCGCTGTCCCTGATTTTCGTGATCTGGAGCGTGAAGCGCCTGATCGCCAATCCGGGTGCCGAGACGACCTACATGCTGGTTGGTTCGCTCGCCCTGTTCGGCGCCGTGGCCGTCTCGCGTCTGTCGCCGTTACGGGCGCAGGATCGCCTGATCCGGCTCGAGGAGCAGCTTCGTTACGCCCGCCTGCTGCCGGCCGATCTCGCGGCACGCGCCCAAGCCGCGTTTTCGCCGCGCCACTACATCGCGCTGCGCTTCGCGAGCGACGCCGAGCTGGCCTCGCTGGTAGAGGTGGTGATCAAGAATCCGGAGCTCAAGGGCAAGGAAATCAAAAGCAAGATCAAGACGTGGCGCCCAGACATGTTCCGCGTGTGATAAGGCGCGTTGAAGTGGCCAGTGTGTAGCATCCCCTCGGTCAGAGACCTCTGCGCCTCTGCGTGCTCCGTTGCTCTGCGTGATCAGTTCTCGATCGAGTGGAACAGATCACGCGGAGAGCGCAGAGGCGCAGAGAGCGCAGAGGAACAGACGAAACCTAGAAGCGCCAGGTTTATCGGCGCGACAACAGCACCTCGACCGGCAGCCCGCCGTTCGCCGTGCGCAACACCGGGTCAAACGTGAGTCGTGCCTGACCCGCCAATACGCGATCAGGCACCAGCAGTCCGAGCCGCCAGTCGCGGCCACCGGCACGCACCACGTCGCCGAGTCGCGCATAGAGGGAGCGAAGATCCGCACCGTCACCGATGCGCAACCCGTACGGCGGGTTGGTGAGTACCAACCCCGCCGTGCCAATCGCCTCGAGCGACGTGTCCGACAGTGGCCCCTGCTCGATGACGAGATCCTGCAGAACCCCGGCGCGCTCCGCGTTCGCCATCGCCGCCTTACAGGCACCAGCATCGCGATCACGCATCACGATCGGCACGCCCACCGACGGCAACTGCTCCAACTGGGCCGCTGCGCGCACGCGCGCGTGCATCGGGGCGTCAGCGCCCGGCCACTGCTCCATCGCGAACTCGCGCCCCAATCCCGGCGCCATGCGACGCACACGCAGCGCTGCTTCGATGCCGATGGTGCCCGACCCGCAGAACGGATCCACCAGCGGCACCTCACCATTCCAGTCGCACGACGCCAGCATCGCCGCCGCTAGCGTTTCACGCAGCGGTGCCTTCGCGATCGCCTGACGCCATCCACGACGGTGCAGCAGCGCGCCGGAACTGTCGGCGCTGATCGTGCACCGATCGTGATCGAAACGCACCACGATTAGCTGTGTGTTGCCGTCGTCGTCCTCCTCGTCATCCTTGGCGCGGCCGAGTGCCTGTGATCCTCTGACACTGTTCGTGATGCCGCGCGCCACGCGCTCGGCCACCGCATCGGAGTGATACAGACGCGACTTCCGGCAGGTCACGCGCAACCGCACAGCCGCGCCGGGGGAAAGCACACGGTGCCACGGGACGCGCGACGCCATCTTCTCGAGCGTCGCGAAATCGCGTGCCTCAAACTCGGCGAGGCGCACCAGCACGCGGCTGGCGAGGCGCGACCACAGGTTCACCGTGAACAGCTGCTCGGCCGTGGCGTTGAACGACACGCCGGCGGGGCTGACGTCGCGGGGCGTAATGCCAAGCGCCACGCACTCGGCGGCGACCAACGGCGCGAGCCCCGGTGCGGCGATCGCGAACGCATCAAAGCCCGACGGAAGCTCCGTCGGGATCGGCGTGCTGCTCACACGCGTGGCGCGAGCCGGTCGAACCGTCCGCGGGGGGATGAAATTGTCGGGCTTATGCGGCTTTGACACTCATGTCGCGACGCCGGAGTGTGGCGTAGGGCGTCTGGGCACCTCGGGCGAGCAGTAGATGCCAAAAGTCTTCGGCATCCAGCGGTGGCGCGAACAGGTAGCCCTGTCCGAACTCGCAACCAAGGGCGAGCAGGTGGCCACGTTGCGCCTCCGTTTCGATGCCCTCAGCCACGGTGTTCATCCGCAACGTCTCTCCAAGTGCCACAATCGCGCTGGCCAGGACCGGTCCTTCGCCTCCCTTATCGATGACATCCACGAACGCCTTGTCGATCTTCAGAATGTCGATCGGATAGCGCTGCAGATAACTCAGGGAAGAATAACCTGTCCCGAAGTCGTCGATGGCCAGCGAGATCCCGAGTGCCTTCAGCGCGTTCAGACGCGTCATCGAGAGCTCGGTGTTGTGCATCAGCATGCTCTCCGTGATCTCGAGCACGAGCTGTCCTGCCGCGAGCCCGGAATCGGCCAGCGCGTACCGGACCTCATCGACGATCCCCGGCTCCTGCAGCTGACGCCCCGAGAGGTTGACCGTGATCCGCACCGGCAGCCCACGTTCGTCGGTCCAGCGTTTCGCTTCACGGCAGGCCCGACGGAGCACCCAGCGACCGATCGGCACGATCAGCCCCGTTTCTTCGGCGATCGGAATGAACAGACCAGGGGGGACAGTCCCGCGATCGCGGCACATCCAACGCACCAGCGCCTCCGCGCCGATGATGTCACCGGTTTCGAGGTCCACTATCGGCTGATACTGCAGGACGAACTCCTCGTGCTCGATCGCGCGACGGAGGTCCGCTTCCACGACCAGTCGATCGAGCGCCGCTTTATGCATCTCCGGCTCGAACAGCACATGCTGTCCCTTGCCGCGTGTTTTGGCCACGTACATCGCGACGTCGGCATTGCGCACGAGCTCATCCGTGCTCTCGTCGCGGATGCTCCGCGAGATACCGATGCTCGCGTTCACGAACACTTCCTTCCCGCCGAGCATGAACGGCTTGCTCAGCGCGACGCCGACGCGATCGGCGATGGCCAGCACCTCGTCCACCGATCCGGCGTCTTCCACGAGGACCGCGAACTCATCGCCGCCGAGGCGGGCAATCAGATCGCTGTCGCGCACACAGGTCGCTAACCGACGCGCCGCCTCGACCAGCAGTCGATCGCCCGCGGCATGACCCAGCGAATCGTTGACGGTCTTGAAGTTGTCGAGATCGAGAAAGAGCACGGTGACCGCGTGCGACTGCCGCTGCGCGCGCACAAGGGAGTGACCGACCTGATACAGGAAGAGCGAGCGATTCGCGAGATCGGTAAGCGGATCGTGAAACGCCTGATGCATGTACTGCTGCTTGATCTCGCTCTGCTCCGTCACGTCTCGTGTGTTGAGTACGAGGCCGCGAATCACCGGTTCGCTGAGCAAATTCGTGCCCACGTAATCGACCGTGAGCCAAGCGCCATTGGCGTGCCGAATGCGCCATTCGCGCTTCAACACACCGGGCGTCGCGCCACCGGTGCGCGAGCGGTTCGAACGGGCCAACTCTTCGAGAAACTGTAGCGTCGTCGCGAGATCCTCGGGGTGCAGAATCGATTCAATTCGCGAGGTCATAAGCTTGGCCGGATCATGACCGAACACCAGCGCCATCGACGGACTCGCATACCGGATGGTGCCGTCCGGATCGAGAATCATGATGACATCGCTGCTGTGCTGTACCAGCGCCTGAAAACGCGCTTCATTGTTGCGCGCGGTCGACTCCGCG
>JBBQAK010000253.1:0-5872 GCA_038316215.1 Gemmatimonadales bacterium
AGCAAGTCGAAGTTGTACGACATGAACCACAGGTGCTTCTTGAGACGCACGTTCACATCGGCGCCCGACTTCAAGAAGGACTCCATCAGGTCGAGATACGAGGTGGTCTGTTGCAACTGCGCGGTGGGCTGCGGATAGAGCGACTTCGCCGCCCACTGCACGTTGATCGTCGCGTACAACGGCGTCGCCCCGGCATCGCTCTGCAGCTTCACATCGGCGCCCTTCTCGAGCAGCATCTTGGCCATATCGAAGCGGCCGTTGATCGTCGCCATGAGCAGCGGGCTGGTGTGATCGCCCTCGCTCACGTGATTGATCTTCGCGCCAGCTTCGAGCAACCGCGCCACGCACTCATCGGAGCCATCACGCACCGCGAACAACAGTGCGGTGAGTCCGCCCTTGTTGCCGATCAAATCGCCGTAGGAGGGACCACGACTGTTAAAGCCCGTCTGCGGGGACCGCGTGCCGGCCGTATCACCGTTGACCGGCGCACCCGCCGCCGGGCTGTTCTTGTCCGACGGCTTCTTGTCCGACGCCTTCTTGTCGGCGTCCTTCTTGTCGGCGTCCTTCTTGTCGGCGTCCTTCTTGTCGGCCGCTTTCGGTTCGGCCACCGGCGCCGCAACAGCAACACGCGGCGGCGTCGGCACCGCCGTACCAGCCGCACCAGGACCAGCCGCCGCCACGGTCGGCGCCGCGTCGGCCGCCTTCATGGCCGCCACGCGACGTCCGCGCTGCACGAGCATGGCGCGCTCCGCCTTTTCCTTCGCGGAGATGTCTTCGATTTTCGACGCAACTTCGAGATTCGCGCCGCGCTTGATGAGAATGTCGAGCGCCGCCAGCCGGTTGGCCGATGCCGCCCACATGAGCGGCGTCTGTCCCCACGCGCCTTCACGCGTGTCGACCGGCGCGCCCTTGTCGAGCAACGCCGTGACCGTCTGCGGATCGCCGTTCGACGCCGCGAAGTGCAACGCCGACACCGCACCCGTGGTCGTCAGCGCGTTCACGTCCGCACCGGACGCCAGCAACGCCTTCACGGCGGCCGAGCGCCCGTTCCGCGCCGCCAGATGCAACGGGGTATAGTTGCCGTTCCGCGTCATCGCATCCACGCGAGCACCGGCGTACATCAGCATCTGCGCACCGCTCGAATCACCGCGCTGCGCAGCCCAATGCAGCGCGGTCATGCCGTCGGCCTGCGCGGCGTTCACATCGAGCCCCTGCTTGATCAGCTGACGCACGCGGGCACTGTCGCCACGCATGACCGCGTCGGCCACCGGCGATTCGTCCGCCGGCGTACGCGCCGCGCCCAGTGCCAACGAGGCACCGAACAACGACGCGATCACCGCCAGACGATAGCCGGAACGGCGCGCGATATTCCGCGCGGCCTTCGGCGATCCGGACTTAGGCATAGGAGTTCAGGTTGAGGGCACCCGTCGCGTCACCGAACTTCGTCTGATCGTTCAGGCCGAGCGTGTGCATCATGCTGAGCATCGCGTTCGCCATCGGCGTGCCGTCCGGCGCCTTGATGTGCAGGTTGCCGGCGAGCTGGCCTTCGGCCTTGCCCAGCAGGATGAGCGGGCAGCGGCGATGGTTGTGCAGATTCGAGTCACCCATCGGCGACCCGTAGATGATCATCGTCTTGTCGAGCATGTTGCCGTCGCTCTCCTGAATGCCCTTCAGCTTGTCCAGGAAGTACGGCAGCATCGAGACGTGGTACTTGTTGATCATGTTGAAGTCCTTCACGCCACGTTCGGTCCCGCCATGGTGCGACGCCGGGTGGAACGGCTTGTCCGTGCCGCTCTCCGGGTACGTGCGGCTGGAGCCGTCGCGACCCATCTTGAACGAGAACACGCGCGTGATGTCCGCTGCGAACGCCAACGCCTGAATGTCGAACATCAGCTTCACGTGTTCAGCAAAGGCATCAGGCACGCCGGCCGGCGCTTCCGGCAACTCACGCGGATCACCGCTCTGGTTGCGCGCTTCCACCTGCTGGATGCGACGCTCGACTTCGCGAATGTCCTCGAGGTACTTGTCGAGACGCTGACGGTCGTCGGGACCGAGGTTCACCTTGAGCGACGACATCTCACCCGACACGAAGTCGAGGATGCTGCGACGCGTACGACGACGCTCGGCGCGCTCGGCACTCGAGCCACCCACTCCGAACAACTTTTCAAAGGCCACGCGCGGATCACGAATCACCGGCAGCGGCTCGGTGGGCGACGACCAGCTGATGGAGTCGGTGTACACGCAGGCGTAACCGTACGCACACCCGCCCGCCTGGTCCACGTTTTCGATGCACAGCTGCATGGACGGAATCGGCGTATCCTGACCGAAGCGCTTCGCATAGAGCTGATCGAGTGACGTACCGACACGCACATCCGAGCCTTCCGTCTGCTTGGCATGCGCCTGCGTCAGGAACGTCGCGCTCGAGCGGAAGTGGTCACCGCCGATTTCGTTCGGCGACGACGGTTCCGCTTCACGGACGTCCGTGTTGCTGATAATCGTCAGGTAGTCGCGATAGTTCTCGAGCGACGACATGGCCGTCGGCGAGAGGTCGAACTGCTTCCCCGCCGCCGCAGGCGACCAGAGATTGAGCTTCGAGCCGAGTTCGTTGCAGCCCGCAGCGCCGTGCACCATTTCGATGGCCACCAGGCGAGGTGCCTTGTTGGCTAGGATGCGCGAGCCACGTCCGGTCGGGATCATCGCGTCGAGATACGGCAACGCGATCGTGGCACTGAGGTTCTGCAGGAACTGCCGGCGGGGCATCGCCTTGCCGCTGAGAAAATACATGGTGTGGCGTCTCCGGTATCGTGAACGGGTGTGCGAATCGTATGCGAAGGAGTTCTACGAATGAGTTCAGCGAACGCCGGGGGCCGTCGCGCCCCGCGTGCCCGCGTCAGCCTGTTCCATCACTTTCTTCAGTCGGAAGGCGTCGCTCTTCACGACACCGACAATGAAGTCCTGCAGGCGGTAGTTCTTGCCCTTCACCTGCGCTTCGATCTTTCGCACCGCGGGATGATCGTAGTACTCCACCCGACGGCCCAACGCATAGGCCATCAAGTTCTGCGTAAAGTTGCGCACCAACGGCGTCGGGCGCTTCAACAACGCCTTCTGCAACTCGAGCGTGTTCGAAATCTTCGTACCGTCGTAAAAGTCGCCACGCGTGTCGAGCGTCGTACCGTTCTCACGAATACGCCACTGCCCGTTCACGTCGAAGTTGTCCATCGAGAGACCGATGGGATCGATGAACTGGTGGCACGAGCGGCAGCTGGGATTGGCGCGGTGCTCTTCCATACGCTCACGCGTGGTCAGCAGACGGCCTTCCTTGCTCTCACCGGTCTTCTCGAGATCGGGGACGTTCGGCGGCGGCGGCGGTGGCGGCGTGCCCATGAGCACTTCCATCACCCACTTGCCCCGCAACACCGGCGAGGTGCGATTCGCATGCGACGTGAGCGTGAGCACGCTGCCGTGTCCGAAGATGCCGACGCGGCCGGAGTTGGCCGGATACTCGACGCGACGGAAGTTCGTACCGACCACGCCCGGTATGCCGTAGTGCTTCGCCAGATCCTCGTTCACGTACGTGTAGTTGGCGGTGTACAGTTCGAGGAAGCTGCGGTTCTCGCGCACGAGATGATCGAAGAACATCTCGGTTTCCTGCACCATATCGTTCGCGAGCTGTTCGCGGTAATCGGGATACTGCAGCGCATCAGGATGCACCTTCTCGATATCCGACAACCGCAGCCACTGCGCCGCGAAGCGCGTCGACAACGCGCTGCTGCGCGGGTCCGCCAGCATCCGCCTGGTCTGCGCGACGAGCACGGTGGTGTCGGTCAAGAGACCACGACGGCCCAGCGACACCAACTGCGAGTCGGGCGGCGCGCCCCACAGGAAGAACGAGAGGCGCGACGCGAGGTCGATACCATTGACCGCCACCCGCGACCCCGGCTTCGAGAGCGCCGGCATCTCCTCCACGCGGAAGATGAAGTGCGGGCTGGCCAGCATCGCTTCGACCGCGGTCCGAATACCGAGCTCAAAGCCGCCGTCTTTGGCGCCGGCGTCGTAGAACGTGATCAGACCCTTCAGGTCGTTCGGGGCCAGCGGGCGACGGTACGCCTGCGCACCCAACCGCGTCATGATCTTCTCAGCGCACGGACGCGCTTCCGCCGGCGTGAGCGGACGGCAGCTGAAGATGCGACGACGACTCGGCGTATCCGACACACCGGTCGGGTTGAACGGGCCGGTGACCGCGAACATCTGCACATGCGACTGCGTGGTGATGCCGGCCTGTGAACCGATCTGCGTGTCAGCGATGCTGTGACCGATCGGCGCAATGTTGTCGTTGACCGGACCCTCGAAGGTCCGGATGAACGCCGCCGTGATACGCTGTGGGCCGGCACGCACCGAGATCGGCTTCGTTTTGATCTCCATGCCGTTCGGGTCGGCCTGTGACATACCGCGGTCGACATCGAGGACCGCCATGCGCTCGCCATTCACCGAGATTTCAATCTTCTCGTCGAATGGTGCCGCCGACCCGAACAGCTGGCCGGTGGGAATCGCATGCAGCGTAATCGTGAACACGTACTGGCCGTCAGCGGGGAACGTGTGCTCGACTGACGTGCCACCGCGCGTACCGGCCGGCGCACCGTCCACCGGATCGATCTGCGACGCCAAGCGGGCAATGCGATAGCTGGACGTGGACACACTCGCCTTCGGGTCACCAACCGCGAGACGGCTGATTTCGCTCGCCGCGTCGAGGTAGGAGTCGAGCAGCGTGGCCGACGGCGTCTGCACGTCGGCGATGTTGTCGAAGTTGGCGCTCTTGGTATCGAGCGGCAGCCACGAGGCGGCCCTGATGTCCACACCGAGGAGGTCCTCGATGGACCGCTCGTACTCGGCACGATTCAAGCGCTGGAACGTGCGCGTACCCGGATTCGGATTGAGCGCGTAGCGCGCGTCCATCATCCGCTCGAGCGTTCCGGCGAGCAGGTCGAGCGTGTCTCCACCCGGTCTCGGACGTCCAGGCGGCGGCATCATGCCCGCGCGCAGCTTGCCGATCATTTTCTCGGCGAGCTCCGGACTGCCGTTGATGTTCAGCATATCGAAGCTTTGCAACGACAGGTTGCCCTGTTTGCGCTGATCGCTATGACAGCCGGCGCAGGTCTTCTTTACCACGTCGGTGAGCGCCGAGGGACCGATCGCCGTAGGCGCGGGCGCCAGCACGGGATGCCCGAGACCGCGCCGAATCGGCGCGTTCGGACGCAGGGGAGGATCCGACAACGGGGCGTCGAACGAAGCGGACGTGGCGAGCGGCGATGTCAGCATCTGGGTCGCCGTCGGATCAGGTCGATCGATGATCGCGACGGCGAGGAGCGACAAGCCACCAACCGAAGCAGCAACCAAGGATTTCATCCTCGGAACTCCGGGCTCAGGCGGGAACAGGCAGGATACAGCCACCTACGTATATGCATTCTTACGCACGCGAACGGGTAACCGCTGAAATATAGAGGGGTATCGATTTTCAACACTCTTGCCCTCAATCTCGTTGGGGGGGCATATACGCGGTACCCGGGGGCACCTCTGCCCCTTTCCCACCTGGAGGATCCTCCGTGCGCACCTGCTGGATGCTGTCGGCCGCTGCTGTGGCCGTCTCTCTGAGCGCTGTCTCCCCCCTGCACGCTCAGACGCGCCTGAATCCCGTGATCGACCTGATTGCCAAAAAGCAGCCAGTGTTTGGTCTCTATGGCCCCGCCAACCGCCGCTCCCGCCCCGGCCAGCCCGCGCTTCCGGCCGACTCCATCAAGTCGCCGGCAGAGCTCGCCGCCGTGGCCCTCGGCTACAAGCGGGCCGATTACATCTTCGACGGCAGCATGGAAGGCGA
>JBBQAK010000277.1:0-5331 GCA_038316215.1 Gemmatimonadales bacterium
CTCCAAGCCGGACTCGTCGACCGACTGGTTATCTTTCAGGCACCGGTCATCCTTGGCGCCGGCGCCTTGTCCGCCTTTGCGGCGTTCCCATCGCAGCGGGCCGCACTGGCGCCTCGGTTTCGCGTCGTGGAGCGGAAGGCACTGGGTGCCGACCTGATGACCGTCTACGCTGTTTCTGGAGACTGACGAGAGGATGTTCACGGGGCTCGTGGACGACCTGGGACTTATCACCCACGTCGCCGACACGCCGGCCGGGCGCGAATTGCGCATCCGCTGCCGCTATACCGACCTGGCTAACGGCGAAAGCATCGCCGTCAACGGCGCGTGCCTGACCGTGCGAGAACATGGTGTGCATGATGACGGCAGCGGGTGGTTCACCGTGGCCGCCGTGATCACCACGCTCGGTCGTACCACGATCGACTCGTGGCGGGCCGACACACACGTCAATCTCGAGCGCGCCATGCGCCTCGGGGATCGACTCGGCGGCCACATGGTGCTTGGCCACGTGGACGATCTTGGCGTCGTGGCGCGTACCGAACAGGTCGGCGATGCGTGGCTGGTCGATCTCGTCCTTCCCGTCGCGCTACGGCCGCTCATGGTCGCGCACGGCTCCATCACCGTGAACGGGGTGAGTCTCACGGTGAATGCCTTGCACGACGATGGGGTGCAACTCTCTATCATCGAATACACCAAACGGCACACCACGCTCGGCGAACTCGTCGCTGGCGATCGGGTGCACGTCGAAGCGGATGTGCTCGCAAAGCACGTCGAACGGTTGCTGACGCCTTGGCGCAGCGCAGAGGTTGACATCGTATGACGGCAGCGGACGCGATAGCGGGCGAAGAGGCGCAGGAGATGACGTTCGGCACGGTCGAGCAGGCATTGGCCGACATCGCGGCGGGCAAGTTCATCATCGTCGCCGATGACGAAGATCGCGAAAACGAAGGAGACCTCGTGTGCGGCGCCGAAATGGTGACGACGGAGATGGTCAACTTCATGCTCGACGCGAAAGGCATGATCTGTCTCGCGATGGAGAATGCGATGGCCGATCATCTTGGTCTTGAGATGCAGGTCGACGTCAACACGGAAGCCATGCACACCGCCTTTACCGTGAGCATCGACGCCGCGGCAAAGTACGGCGTCAGCACCGGCATCAGCGCCAGCGACCGCGCGACGACCATTCGGGTGGCGGTCGATCTCAACAGCACGCGCGCCGATCTTCGCGTGCCGGGACACATTCACCCGCTGCGTGCACGCGATGGCGGTGTGTTGCAGCGCGTGGGACACACCGAGGCGGCCGTCGACCTCGCGCGACTCGCCGGTTTGCGTCCGGCCGGTGTGATCTGTGAGATCCTGAACAAGGACGGCACGACGTCGCGTCGTCCGCAGCTCGAGGTCTTCGCCAAGACGCACGGCCTGACGTTCATCACGATCGCGCAGCTGGTGGCGTATCGTCTCAAGCACGAGCGCTTGGTGCACCGCGTGGCCGAAGCGCGGTTGCCCACCGAGTTCGGTGAATGGCGCATCGTCGGTTACAAGAACGACGTCGATGCGCGCGAGCATATCGCGATCACGTTCGGCGACGTGGCGGACGGCGAAGGCGTGCTGGTCCGCATGCACTCCAAATGTCTCACCGGCGATGTGTTCCACTCGCGCCGCTGTGATTGTGGCTGGCAGCTCGAAACAGCCATGCAGATGATTCAGGCCGAGGGCAAAGGCGTCATCGTGTACCTCGATCAGGAAGGTCGCGGCATCGGGCTGCTCAACAAACTCAAGGCGTATGAGCTGCAGGACAAAGGCGCCGATACCGTCGAGGCCAATGAGCAGCTCGGCTTCAAGGACGATCTACGCAACTACGGCATCGGTGCGCAGATTCTTCTCGACACGGGGGTACGCTCGATTCGCGTACTTACCAACAATCCCCGCAAGCTCGTGGGCCTCGACGGCTACGGGCTCGTGATCAAGGATCGCGTGCGCCTCGAGGCGCCGTCCACGGACGAAAACGCGACCTATCTTGAAACCAAGCGCACCAAGCTCGGTCACCTGTTCGCAATCTGAGTCTTCTCCCTGATGGCCGAGTTCAACGGTAGTCCGCGCGGTGAAGGTCGCCGCATTGTCGTCGTCGCCAGTCGCTTCAACGAGGGCATCACCATGCCCCTCGCCGAAGGGGCCGTGGGCGCGCTGGTAGGGCAGGGCGTGAAGTTCGAGGACATCGACGTGCTCTGGGTTCCCGGTGCCTGGGAGATCCCGGTCGCGGTGCGCCGTGCACTCGCCACCGAGCGGTACGATGCCGCGGTGGCTGTCGGCGCCGTCGTGCGCGGCGATACGCCGCACTTCGACATCGTGGCCGGTGAAACCTCGCGCGGTCTGATGGACGCGATGCGTGACTTCGACGTACCGGTCACGATGGGAGTGTTGACGACCGACACCATGGAGCAGGCGGAAGCCCGCGCCGGTGGGGTGCACGGCAACAAGGGGGCGGAAGCCTCCATGGCGGCGCTCGAGATGCTCGACCTGTTTGATCAGCTGTCGCCCCCCGAAGAGTTCGAAGGGGACGTATAGTGACCAACATGCAGGATGACGCCTTCTGGGACACGCCGGTGCAAGAGCCTCTCGCGCCGCGCGCGGGACGTCGCTCGCGCGGGAATCGCGCCGCGACCAAAGGCGAACGCGTGGAAACCCGCGGGCGCGCCCGTGCCCTGCAGGCGCTGTACGCGGCCGATCTCCGTGATCTCACCCAGCTCCGGAAGATTGCCACACACGTGTTCGACGATCTCGCGGTCGACCCCGAGGAGCGTCAGTTTGCGTCGCGCCTGGTGGCCACGGTGGCCGACAAGTGCGCGGCACTCGATGCCGATCTCGCCCTGGTCACCAACAACTGGCGACTCGAGCGCCTCGGCGCCATCGAGCGCAGCGTGCTGCGCCTCGCCGCCGCCGAGCTCGATCGGAACGAAACCCCGGTCAAGGTAGTGCTCCAGGAGGCCGTGCACTTGGCCGAGCGCTACGGCACGACGCGCAGCGCACGCTTCGTGAACGGTGTGCTCGACGCGTACGCTCGCAAACTCGGGCGCCTATGACCGGAACCGCCGCACGTCCGGGTGACCGGCTGCGGATCGCCGTAGTCAATTGGCAGTGCCGGGAAAATCCGCTCGCCGGCGGCGCTGAGATCCACCTGCATGAGATCTTCGGACGGCTGGCAGCCCGGGGGCATCACGTCATGCTGCTCTGTGGCGGCTGGCCAGGGTGCCCACCGCGTGCCACCCTCGATGGCATCGAGGTACACCGCGTCGGCACCCGGGCCACGTTCCCGTTGCTCGTCCGCCGCTACTGGCACGCGCACTTCGCCAACCAGCGCTTTGACGTGCTCGTCGAAGACATCAATAAGGTGCCGGTGTTTACCCCTTGGTGGGAGGCGCCGCCGATCGTGGCGCTCGTCCCGCACCTGTTTGGCGGCACGGCATTCCAGGAACTGGCCGCGCCGTTGGCCACCGCCGTCTGGTTGGCTGAACGTCCGCTGCCGTTCGTCTACCGCCACTGCGCCTTCGAGGCTATCAGCGAGAGCACCCGGGACGATCTGGTCTCCCGTGGCGTGCGACGCGACCGGATTCGCGTCATTTTCCCGGGCATCGACACCGAGTCCTACACGCCCCACCCCTCGGTTCGTGCGGATCGCCCCGTGTTTGCCTACCTTGGCCGACTCAAGAAGTACAAGGGCGTCGACCTCGTCCTGCGGTCGTTTGCACAATGTGGCGTTCCAGAGGCTACACTGGAGATCGCTGGGGCTGGCGAATTCCGTGCGGAACTTGAAGTGTTGGCGGGAACCCTTGGCGTGGCCTCGCGGGTACGGTTTTTAGGACGTATTGACGAGACTGAGAAGTGCGCCCTGCTGCGACGGGCTTGGGCGTTTGTCTTTGCCTCACCGAAGGAGGGATGGGGGATCACGAATTTGGAGGCGGCGGCAAGCGGGACTCCGGTGATTGCGTCGAATTCTCCGGGGATACGCGAGTCCGTGCGGCATGGCGAGACAGGATTTCTCGTTCCGCACGGCGATGTCGCTGCGATGGCCGAGTCGATGCGGTACCTCAGCGGCGAGCGAGCGCTCGTCGAACGCCTGGGGATCGCGGCGCGGCGTTTCGCCGAGGCATTTACCTGGGACAACGCCGCCAGAGAGACTGAAGCTCACCTCCGCGAGGTGGTGGGAAAGGAGGAAGGTCGCTGATGGAGATCATCCTGCACGCGCACCATGCCGAAGTCACGGAATCGCTCCGTGCACAGGCCGAAGCTGCTGTCATCCGCTTGGCGAAACGATTGCATCGGGTCGCGGACGCCATCGTGCGTTTCGTCGGCGACGGTGAAACCCGACGGGTCGAGATCGTCTTGCACCGCGCGCGAGCCCGCGAGTTGTTCGTCCATGCCGATGCGCGTGCGTTCGCGCCGGCGCTCAGCGCTGCCGTGCACCGACTCGAACGTCAGGTCTCGCGCGTGCGCCGCTCGCGACGCGTTCCGAACGGCGGAGATCGCACCGGGTGAGTCGACGCCTGACAGTAGGCACGCTCTTCGAGCGGATGAAGGATCCGCTCGAACTCGAGCTGCTTGGGTCGGCATCCGGTCTCGATCGTGAGATCACGAGCCCCGAGGCGTCAAGCCCGGGGCTCGTGCTCGCCGGCTATCTCAATCGCTTTCCGTATCAGCGCATCCAGGTCCTCGGCGAAACCGAGATCACTTATCTGCAGTCGCTCAGCGACGAGATGCGCATCGGAAATCTCGAACAGTTTTTCGGTTTTCCGCTGCCCTGTGCGTTCATCACGAAGCAGCTCGAGCCACCCGAACCGCTGCTGCGGCTCGCCGAGGAAGCCGGTGTCGCGATCCTACGCTCGCGACTGAAAACGGCGGAGTTCTATCGCCTGATCAAACCGTATCTCGCCGATCAGTTCGCGCCCACGACTACGCTGCACGGCTCGCTGGCCGACATCTATGGCGTCGGTCTGTTTTTCACGGGCAAGAGCGGCATCGGTAAGTCGGAGTGCGTGCTCGATCTCGTCGAGCGCGGGCATCGGTTGGTGGCCGACGATCTCGTGTTCGTGTCGCGTCGTGGCAACGATGTCCTGATTGGCAAGGGACATGAACTACAACGGCACTTCATGGAGATTCGCGGTGTCGGACTGCTCGACATCCCGGCGATCTTCGGCATCCATGCCGTGCGCCAACAGAAGCGCCTCGAAGTCGTCGTCGTCCTCGAGGAATGGGACGCCGATGCCGTCGTCGATCGCACCGGGCTCGATGTGCAGACCCAGAACATCCTCGGCGTCGATGTCCCCAAAATCACCGTGC